>DVNE01000044.1 GCA_018714625.1 Candidatus Coproplasma excrementigallinarum | reverse complement strand
GCGCCGCGGCCTTGTATATTATCTTGTATATTATGGTATATCGACATTTGTTCGCCTGCTTTGTGCCGCCTGCCTCGCACCGCCTGACCCGCGCCGCCTGCCTCGCACCGTCTGACCCGCGCCGCCTGCCTCGCACCGCCTGACCCGCGCCGCCTGCCTCGTGCTGCCCGACCTAAGCCGCTCGTCCCCGCTTGTCCTTGCACCGCAATTCCGCGTCTCCGCTCCCACACCAATCAATTATTCGTAAAAAAAATTTTTTACCAAGTGTTTAAGCCGTTTTAAATGGTGTTATAATTAAAGTGAAAAAAGAATCAAGGCTAACGACCCGATCCTTTAAATATGATTTTAAAGGAGATTCAAAATTATGAAAAACTATTTACAGAAAAGAAATTACGTTCGTGACCCGTTCTTTGATATGTTTGACGACTTCTTCAAGCCCGTGTTCTATGACGACAGTGCAGACAGCATGCGTACCGATATAAAGGAAACTGAAAACGGCTATCAGCTCGATGTTGAAATGCCCGGTTTCGATAAGAAAGATATAAAAATCGCTCTTGAAAACGGCTACCTTACCGTCAGCGCTCAGAAGAGCTCTAAGGACGAAGAGGGCAACGATAAGAATAAGAACGAAAGGTATATCCGCAAGGAGTGCACGGTTTCCTGCAGTCGTAGCTACTATGTAGGCAACGACGTCGAAAAGGAAAACGTAAAGGCCAAGTACGAAAACGGTATGCTCACCCTGAACGTACCCAAGAGTCAGCCCAAGCAGTTGCCTTCGCACAATATCGAGATTGAGTGAGGCAGGCTATAAAATTTGCCGCGCGGGAAAGTGCGGCGGCAGGGCAAAGGCTCTGCAACCAGGCTCGGAGGAAAATCCGCCTGTAATACTTTCTGCGGAAGGGTATTCCGCAAAGCGCGGAACGCACGAGTGATTTATAAGTGCCATGAAAGGCGTTCATACGGCTTTCCGCGTAAACTGAATTTGCTCATTGGCTGATACATATGCCGTAACCATTGCGGCTGTATGCAGCATTATAGTAAATCTCTCCTTAAAGAATAAGAGGTGCAGCGGCGCACAAAATTGTGCGCCACTGCATTTTTTTTGCCATTTTGAGTGTTACTGATAAACTTCGCGCTGTATCCGTAAGGCGGGCGCTATATGTAAGGCTTGCTTTTGCTGAATAATTTAAAACTTTCAGCCATTAAATTTTAGTCTCTGCGTTCTATGCAACTAAAAAATACGCATATTGACAAATATATTACAATTTTATAACAAAAATATTACTATTTAATTTATATATGCAACCTGCACAAATTTTTTGTTTATCTGCACAAAAAACAACGCAAAATTTTATTTTTTGCAGACCTGTTTTTGCAAGAAAATTCACGGTAATGTTCAGTTGATTCCACAATATGTGCCGTCCTATTGTTTTGCTGGCACGAAAAGTACGTTATCTTCTTTTTTTAGGGTGGCTGTTACGCTATACAATAAGGGGTTATAAACGCATAATACAGCCTGTGTTTTTTTGTTGTAACCCCATTGACAATGCCTATCAATGTGATATAATTATTATAATAATTTTAAGGTATTTAGGGGTGAATTGCGCCCTTCTGACTGAAAAAAGCGGTCTGAAGCAAATATTTAGGCAACGAATCTGGTAAATACCGTAAAAAGTTCTATTTTAATAGGAGGTTTGATTGATGTTTACGGCGAAAAGAAAGGGCATATTGGCACTTTTGATTTCAGTAATGGCGGCGGCGCTTCTTGCGTTTGGCGTATTTTTTGCCCTTCCTTCAACTAGGGCATCTGCCGCAGAGGGCGAAACTGTTGCCACAATCGGTGATGGTGCTGAATACACTTCACTTCAGTCAGCTATCAATGCGGCAGCGGCAAGCGAAAACGCTACTATAACGCTTACAAGTAACGTTACAGAAAGCGTGACAATTCCAGAAGATGCAGTCATTACGCTTTATTTGAATGGTTGCACAATTACAAATGTTGAAGGCTCTCATACAATAATAAATTCTGGCACTCTTACTATAATTGGCGAAGGTACGGTTGATAATGTAAACCATGGTCGTGGTGCACTTGTTAACTATGGAAAAGCTATCTTGCTCGGCGGCACATACACAAGGAGTAAAGAGGCTGGTAAATCCCCTGACGATAATGGCGGCAATAGCTGGTATGTAATAAAGAATTACAATAATCTCAACATTGGCGCAAATAATAAAGAGTGCAATGTAGTAGTTACTGCAAATGGCAGCTATTCCAGCCTTATTGCTAACGGCTATCAGAATGCAAATTATTACAACACCAATTTTGGTAATGGCGGTATAGCAAATCCCACACTTAAAGTATATGGCGGCTCATTCAGCGGTGGTCTGAATACTTTAAAGACGGATGAACACTCGAAAAACGAGATATATGGCGGCACATTCAGTAATAGTGCGCAGTATGCCGTAATGAATTATGGCGAAACCACAATAAGCGGCGGTGAATTCACATATGACGGCGAGGGCGCATACGGTGCTATATATTCAGCGTATGACTCAAATGTTGCTGTCGGTGCTTTGGAAATTACCGGCGGTACATTTGACGCGGTGAAAACGGTTATGGTGTAGTTGCCATAAATGGTGCAGATGTTTCCATATCCGGTGAAGAAACTGTTGTAAAAGGTGCATATGCAGTAGTAGTCAATGGTGAAACAACAAAACTGACTATTGAAGACGGTACCTATTCCGGCAACTTCTTTGGTCAGTACGAAAATACTCTTGGCATCTCCGGCGGCAACTTCGATACTATGCCTGATGCTGAGTATTTTGAAGAAGGCTTTGCAGCAGCCTGGGATGAAGAGACTGGTGCATATGTTGCTGACGATGTTGCAATCGCAGGCAACTTTGTCGCCGCAATAGGCAATAAACAGTACACCTCACTTCAGGAGGCGGTAAACGCTGTGCCAAATAATACGGAAGAGCCTGTAACTGTCACTCTGATAGGTGAACCTGATTCAACAATAGCAGGCGGCGGTGTAGGCTTATTTGCGGCCAATGGCGATAGCAAAAATATTATAATAGATTTTAACGGCTTAACTTATGAAATTGTTAAGGATTTGGTTGGTTCTTCTGGTACGGTATCGCAGAGTTTCCATCTTGAAAAAGGTAATACCGTGACCCTTACAAACGGTAAAATCACATCAAATCTTTCAATAATGCTCATACAGAACTATTGCAATCTTACTCTTGACGGCATTATTCTCGATGGTAAAGAAACAAACACCTATGTTGTTTCAAATAACTTCGGTAAAACGGTTATTACCGGCAATACAGAAATAATTGCTGCAGAAGGTGGTCAGGTTGCTTTCGATGTATATTACGGTTTGAGTGAAAGCTATTTCGAAGGCGTTACGGTATGTATTGACGAAAACTTTACCGGCTCAATAACTGGTAAGGTAGAGTATGGTTCGTCAGACCTTGTAACTGACGATACATGGATAGATAATACAGTTCTTGAATTTGCTGAGGGCAATACAGGTACATTTAATATTGAACTCTACGTACATCGCTATTATCAGCCTTTAGCTAATGCAGACGAAGCAAACATAAATGTTGCAGGCGGCACTTTTACCAGTGTCCTCAATCCCAACTACATTGCCGAGGGTGCAAATCTTTATACCAATGGCACTAATTATAAAGTAGGACAGTCTGCTGCAGAGGGATATGACCAGGTTGTTGCTGTTGTAACCGACGCAGAAGGTCAATATGTTGCTGGGTATACAACCCTTCAAGATGCGGTAAATGCGGCTCAGGACGGCAATACAATAACACTGCTGCAGAATGTTGTGCTTACGGGCAGCGAAGCTATAACAATTGATAAGTCATTAACGCTTGACCTGGGAGGCTATACTGTTTCTGACTCCACAGACTTTAGCGGCACTGCCATGATAATCATTTCCAATGGCGATGTTACTATCACAAACGGTAAACTTGAAAGCATTGCCGCAGGCGGCGAAAGCGGCAGCGTTTCCCGTGCAGTCATTTCACTTATAAAGTCGGCGAATGTAACGCTTAACGAAGGTCTTAATGTATCTTCGATATATACTGGTATAGCTGTTGCCGGCAATTCAACACTCACCACATCAGCCAATATATCCACTTCAAGTGATGGCTGGCGTGCAATAGATAGTAACGGCCTCAATGAGGGCTACACTACAATAAATATAAAGGGTGGTGAAGTTACAGCAGCAAACAGTGTTGCTATTTACCATCCTCAGAATGGTGAACTCAATATCAGCGGCGGCAAAGTAAGCGGTGCTACGGCGTTGTTTATGCGCGGCGGTGAACTCAATATCAGCGGCGGAACTATTGCGTCTACCTACACGGGCAAGACCCCCAGTTATAACCTTGACCAGTCTGGTTGCGGGGCTACCTCGGATGTTGTCGTGCTTGTAAACAGTAACGGTTACACTGATATTACTGCCAATATATCTGGTGGCGCGTTTGAAAGCGCTCAGGGCGAGATTTTCCTTACCGAAGCATTCGATAACGAGATTGTTCCTTCCAAGTTCGTAAGCGGTGGTAACTTCGATAAGCCTATACTCGGAAGTGTAATAGCAGAGAACAGCGCTCTGTTCACGGACGAAAATGGTGCAAACTATCAGGTAGCTGCTTCCAACACCACTGTTGAGGGTATGAATCTTGTTAAAGTTCTTACTGCAACCGAGACTGAAGAGGTTGTAACATATAAGGGTTACGCTTCTTGGGCTGATGCCTATAAAAATATTGCTGACAAGGTAGAAACGACCGTTATTCTTTATACCGGCCTCACTTCTGCAATAACTATAGATGCAAATAAGGATATCATTCTTGACCTCAACGGGTTTGATATAAATGTAACGGGAGGCAGTGCCATTGTAAATAATGGTACGCTTACATTGCGCGGCGAAGGCAATATTACAGCAAATTCAAGTGGTGTAATGAATAAGGGTACACTTACTGTATATGCTGTGACTATAAAAGTGGAAGGTGGCTTTGCTGCAGCATTATATAACAGTGGGGCTAATGCTCTTATGACTATTGAGAGCGGTACATTTGAGTCAGCTAACTATAATACACTTTATGCGTATAATGGTACTATTAATATCCATGGCGGAACCTTCACAAATCGTGGTGGTACGGGTAATTCGAATGGCGCGGCCATATATTCAACAAACGCTACGATTAAATTATTTGGCGGCGTATTTAATGCAACTTATATAGGCGCCTATTTGAATGGTGGAAGTATTGAGGTGCGTAATAGTGCTACGCTCAATGTTACGGCAACTGTTGCCGAGGCTTATGCAATCTTTAATTTTAACAACAGTGCCACAGTTAAAATTTTTGGCGGTATAGTTAATGTATCCAATGAAGCTACAAATACATATCTTACAAATGGTAATGTGGCGGAATGGGATGTATATGCTTATGGAAAGTTGTGGGTAACAGGTAGATTTGCTGCTCCAATAGCAACGGCAGTACTCGATAATTCTTTTGTGAACAATTATGACGGGGTTGGGTATGTTGTATCTAAAGATGTACCTGGTGCGCAGATAGTCAGGGACAACTTGACATATCGTTTTGTTTCACTTGAAAATGCTCTTAAAGCAGCCGAAGAAGGAGACACCATTGTCCTTATTAAAGATGTAATTCTTACAGCACAGCTTAACATTGATAAGGCTGTAACACTTGACCTGAACGGCTACGATATTGTTGGTGAAGACTTGCTTAAAGATTCCCATGTGATTAAAATTACGGCTGACAATGTTACCATAACCAGCTCGAAAGAGGGTAGCACTATCAGTGGCAGCGGTTATCAGGCAGGCGAAGGCGAAGATGCTTACAGCACATACGCAGTTGTCAGAACGGCGGCTTGCGATGTAACTGTGTCTAACGTAACAATAGAATCCAGTGGCTATGGCATTGCAATGTTTGGCGAAATGACCGCAGAAAATGCTATGGCTGCAGGCGCAGAGGCAAATTACAGCAAACTCACAATAGATAATGTCACTGTTGTATCTGAATCTCCCGCAGTTTCCGGTAATGGCTCTTCAAATACGAACGGTACTGAGTTTGTAATCAAAGACAGCACGCTTACAAGCACAAAGGCTTGCGCAATCTATCATCCTCAGTATGGTAACCTTACAATAGAAGGCAAAACAACCATAACCGGTGTAACAGGCATTGAAATGCGTGCCGGCAATCTTACGATAGCTGATGAAAATGTAACGGTTGTTGCAACTGGTGCATACGAGGCTGTTGAAAACGGTGGCGGAACAACAACTTCCGGTATAGCAATAGCAGTTTCACAGCACACCACGGAGTTGCCTGTAACCGTAAATATTACAGCAGGTACATTCAAGGCTACCGGCGAAAACGGTAAGGCCTTCTACGAAGTTGATACCGTAACGAGTGGAATACCCAGCAAGGATGTTAATGTTTCTATATGCGGTGGTTCATTCGACGCGGCTGTCGGCAGCGCGAATATAAGCGGCTTCATAGGAAATGGTACTAAGCTTGCCGTTCTTCCTGAAAACGACAATATATTTGCTCCTGGCTATGACGCACCCGTTCTCGGTGCAGACGGATATTACACAACAATTTCCGTTGCTGCAAATATCGAGGCTCAGGCCGACGTCAAGCTTTACGCAGCAGCGCTTGGAATTAAGTGGAGCGAACTCACCGAAGAAAATGCGGCAGCCGTTCTTGAGGCATACGACGCAATTTACAGCGCCGCTACCGCAGAGGAGATTGCTGCAGCTAAGGTTGCTGCCATGGCTGAACTTGAAGAGTATGCAGAAAACGCAGCTGCAGCCCTTGAAAGTTACAAGGCAGAAATGATTGCAGAGGTAGAGGCTTACGCGGCAGGCACGACAGAAGGCGCAACAGTGGTAGCTGTTCCCACTTATGTGGTTTCGGCAATCTACGGCGCAACTTCAACGGCAGAAATCGATAAATATGTTGCCGTTGCAGAAGCTGAAATAGACGAGCTCCGCGCAGCACGCGAAGAGGCTAAGGCCGAGGCTGAAAAACTTGACCGGGCTATGGCCGATATAGACAGCATTATCTCAGCCCTCAGCATTGCCCAGGGCGAAGGCGGCATCTGGACTTCCGCACTGCTTGAAAAAATTGAGCAGCTTGCAAATAGTGCAAACACTGCTGCAGGCGAAATAAAAGACCTCATCGGTATTCCTGCAACAGAGGGTGGCAACAATACCCTTGCCGGAATGATTGAAGAGGCACAGAATGAGATTACAACCGCTATAAACGAGGCTAAAGCTGCAATAGTCGAGGTTCTCGAAGGAGCAGACGGCAATGGCGGCCTCAAGGCTGAAATCGCAGAAGTAAAGGGTGTTGCAGATAGTCTTGCCGCTCTGTTCGACGGCGAGGGCGAAGGCGACCTTGCAGCAATGCTTGAAGACGTAAGCAAAGTTGTTACCGAAGTTCAGGGTAATGTCGATAAGATTGAAGCTGACCTTGGTGTTGCAGACGGCTCTACGCTTGCAGGAATGATTGAAAAACTCGACAGTGCAGACAGCTATCTTGGTAAGGCAATAGCCGGCATACAGACCGCACTCAACGCATTTATTGAAAGCGCTACCACAGAAGTAGGTGCAATCAGTGGCAAGCTTGACGAGCTTTCAACAGCCGTAAGCAAGCTTCCTACCACAGACAACTCTGCTGCTATATCCGAACTCAAAGAGCTTATAAGCACGGTTGATGGCAAGGTAGACGATGCAAACGACGCTATTGACGAGGTCAGCGGCAAGGTTGACACCATAAGCGATGGAGTGGGCGGCGCGCTTGCTTCTGTAAACGCATCGATTGGCTCTCTGGCTGAAGCTCAGAACGCACTTAAGATTGCGGTTGAGGGCTATAAGGCGGCCGTTGACAACGCACTCACCTCTACTGATACCAAGCTTGCAGGACTGGCCGAGAGCATTGAAGGACTTGCAGGCGACAACGCTGAACTTAAAGTAGCGCTTGAACTTCTTCAGCAGACGGCTGACGATTTGAGAGACGCTATTGACGCTGTTGACGACGGCAACCAGACCGACCTCACGGCAATATCCGCAGCAGTTGCAACATTGCAGCAGTCGGTAACCGAGCTTGCAGGCAATGTGGATGCGGTTGCAGGTACTGTAAACGGCGTTGCACAGAACAACGAAGATACTCTTGGCGGCGTGGTAGCTCTTTATACCTTCATGGCTGTTATAGTAGTTCTGCTCGTCGTAGTGCTTGTGATTGTATCTCTTAAGCGTAAGCGTTAATCAGATTGATAGACTGGCGTTTTAAGACATTTAAAGGCCGCTTAAGCGGCGTTTAAAGCAAAGTAAATATTTTTATGCGCCTGGCGCATAAAAAGGCTGTGCCGCCCGATTTCGGGCGGCACAGCTTATTTTATTTACATTAAATTGCAAACACAGAATGGAAGTGGTGGAGTACTTTGATTTGAGCGGCGCAAACGGTAAGCGTGCCGACAAGGTTTTACTTAAAAAGTGAAGCCCACATTGCTGTAAAGAACGTAAACCCTTCACACGCGGCCTCGCGCAGTTCGTCCGCGCCAGCATTTAATAATAAGTGTGGCTCAAAGTAATATTGCGAAGCAAGTATCACGCCGCAAAATGAACGCGTAAATCAAAGTACTGCATTACAAAAGGGTCAATAATGTTACTGTTGTGCAGTAAAGTGAGGTAAAGGCTGAATATCAAGCTTACTGGAGCTGCACAGCGCCGCGCGGCGGAGCTTCTTTTTTACAGATAAAACAATTACCCTCGCCGTTGCCCTTGCTCTCGTCCGCCAGAACATATACAGCCGCGTCGCCTACGCGCTTTTTGAGCTCAGCCTTGAATTCCTCGTCGCTTTCAAGTATTTTTGCCGCCTCGGGACGCACGCTCATACAAACGGCCTCTGCGCCTCCGCTCAATGCCTTCATTGTCTGGGAAATGGCTGCTATAACATAGTATTCGCGCGTAAATTCCGTACCCGCACCGAAAGTACGGCAGGGACGGACAAAGAATGAAGCAATCTGGTCGCCTAAGCGTTTGCGCGTAAATTCTATCAGCCCGAAATCAGACATAGGCAACACCTTATAGGGCGCGCGCCCAGGTTTGAGCGCCTTTTCCAGCTCTTCGCCTATGGCCTTTCTGTGGGCGGGCGACTCCATATCGATAAAGTCAACTACGATAATTCCGCCTATATTGCGCAGTTTTACCTGCCTTGCTATCTCGCGCGCGGCGGCAAGGTTTGTCTGGTACACGGTGTATTCAAAGTCGTCGCCGCCAGTAAAGCTGCCCGTATTTACATCTATCGAGGTGAGCGCCTCGGTGTGCTCTATAATCAGGTAGGCCCCGCCCTCTATGTCCACTCTCGGTAAAAATATTTCGCGCAGCTGCGTGAGTATGCCCGTTTCCTCCAGCATAAAGCGTTTGCCTTCGTAGCGTACAAGCCTTATATTCTTGCCGCCTGGCAGAATTTCAAGCATAGCTTTAAGCTCTTCATACTGTTCGGCGTTTCCGACTATAATTCCGTCCACATCAAATTCGGTAAATTCGCGCATGACGCGTACGGGCATAGTAAAGTCTGTAAACAGCAGTGTGCCAGGCTTTGCCTTGCGGAAGGTGGCCGCCGTCTTTTCGTATACTCTGCGCAAAAACTTAAGCTCTTCGGCTATCTGCTTATAGCTGCAGAAGGGGGCGGCATTGCGTATGACCAGCCCTTCGCCCTTCTTTTTGGCGCGTTTGGCGGCCATTATAAGGCTTTCGCGCAGCTCCGTATCCTCCAGCCTGTGCGAAATACCCACAAAGTCTGTATTGGGCAGGTATATCAAAGACATTCCCACAAAGGAGAGTTTTGCCGTCACCTTTGCGCCCTTCTTGCCGGCAGGCAGCTTTACTATCTGAACGATTATTTCGTCGCCCGTCTTCAGATAGCTGAGCTCCTCCGCGCCGTGCGGCAGGTCCTCGGCAGATAGGTAGCAGTTGCGCTCCAGTCCGCAGTCTATAAACGCCGCCTGCATTCCTGCAATGACGTTGGCAACAATGCCCTTATATATGTTGCCCACTGCCACTTCGTCGCGTTCCTGTTGAAATTTACAGTCGGTTATCTTTCCGTCCTCGGTAACTGCCGTTAAGGAGAAGCCGCATAATTTTTCAAAATAAATAGTTTTCTTTGCCATATATAATTATTTCAGTCAGCCCTTTTATGGATGTCCGTCTTATGATTTTATGGTTTGGTAAGTATGCCCGCGCTCTTGTTGCGCCTTTGTGTATTAAAATTGCCGCTGTATGCCGCGCCCTTGCGGCGGGAGTATTGTTTGCCGCATCTGGCGGCGCTTGATTTTATGTAATTTAATTGGCGGATATGCCTGCACGAACGGCCCTCTGAAATGTTGGCAAGCAGAATAAAGTCGGGTAATGGCAGAGGCCGTAAAGTAGTATAAATGTGTCAGATATAATTTTGAACGGTAAATCAAAAATACCCTATCGCAAAAGATTTTAAATAATCACCCTGCCCTAAAAGTATCAGAAAAGGTTATCGCCAAAGCTGTCAGTCTTTAAAATATCGGCTGCGCAACCGCCGTAAGTCTGTGAGATGTAGCTGCAAAAGAGGTCTGGCCTTAAGTTTTTTTCGCCGCAGCAAAGGGTGAATATCAGTTTGTCGCCCAAGTGCTCAATCGAGCATATTCTGGGGCGAATGTCCACAGAGCGCCCTCTTAAGTCGGTTATTATAATGCTCTTCTGCTCAAGAATTTTCCGTTCGTCGAAGGGCGAAAGTCCAATTGCCTCGTAGCGGCAGGCCTTTATGCTCTCGGCAAAGTTGGGGTTTTCTTTAACTGATTTATAGTCAAGGCACCTTATGCCGCCCGGAGAGCAGGCGTTGAACGCCTCTTTGAAGTCACCTTCATATTTGGCGTCCGCCGTGCAGTATTCGCTCACGGAGCGCACTCCGAGCGCAAGCGGATTGCCCATGAATATGCGCGGGTGCTTGTGGTAGCCCTGGCTGTATTCCACTTTAATGCCTGCGCGGCGCAGCGTCCTGTCCAGGTGGCGCAAAAGGTCGAGGTGTGAAATGTATTCCGCGCCGTCCGTCTTGGTGTACTTAAATGCTATCATCTTTCACTCCGTAGTCTCCGTGCGCCGCAGGGCATACGCTCTGCATTCCGCAGCCCTTGCAACCGGTGAGGCAGCTGCCCGTCACCTTTCCGTCGTAGGCGCGTCTGCGCTCTCTGAGGAGGAAGTTTTTAGCTACGCATACGTCTACAAAATCCCACGGCAAAATCTCGTCCTCGCGGCGTTCGCGCACAAATTTATCCCCGCATATGCCGCAATCGTCAAACGCCTTGCGCCAGCCGTCTTCGTTGAACAGATTGTCCCACCCGTCAAAGGTGCAGCCGTTTTTGTAGGCGCTCTCTATAACTTTTCCAAGCTCTCTGTTGCCGCGGGCAAGTACTGCCTCCAAAAAAGAGGGATAGTATGCGCTCCAGCTGAAATGCACGCCGCGCGGCAGGTGCTTTATAAGGTAATCCTGCTTTTCGTGTACCTGCTGCTCTGTGGCCTGCGCCTCCCACTGGAAGGGAGTGAACGGCTTGGGCACGAATGTTGCGCACGAAACAGAAATTCTGAGCGCCTTAGGCCGCTTTTTTGCCGAGTACAGGGCGCGTATCTTTTCGCAGATGCTGCAGATGCCCGCAAGGTCCTGCTCCGTTTCGGTGGGCAGGCCGAGCATAAAATATAATTTAACCGCCGAATATCCCGCATCGAACGCGCCTGCCGCGGCGTTTAAAATCTCGTCCTCGGTAATATCCTTGTTTATGACGTCCCTCAGCCGTTGAGTGCCCGCCTCGGGCGCAAATGTGAGAGAGGTCTTTCTGGCGTCCTGCGCAAAATCGCCCTCGAAGCTGTCCACCCTTAAAGAGGGCAGCGCCAGCGTCACTTCGGGCGGGAGCGACCCCTTAAGGCTTCTGAGCAGCTTTCCAAGCCCGCGGTAGTCGCCCGTGGAGAGCGAATTGAGGCTGACTTCGCTGTAACCGGTGTTCTCTATAAGTTTGCACGCCTGCCGCGTGAGCGTCTCAACGGAGCGCCTGCGCACGGGTCGGTAGATAAATCCCGCCTGGCAGAACCTGCATCCGCGGTAACAGCCGCGCATTACTTCGATTACTGCTCTGTCGTGTACGCTCTCGCAGTTGGGTACTGCTATGCGCTCGGGGAAGACTGCATTGTCCAGGTCGGAAACCAGCGCCCTCTTTACTTTGGCTATGCCGTCAAAGCGCTGCACGCTGCCGTCGGGGTTATAGACGGGAGTGGTGAAGGATGGCACATATATGCCTTCCAATCTGGTTATTTCTTGGTAAAATTCCTGCGTCGCGCCGCCACATTTGAGGTAAATTTCCGCAACGTCGGCGTCAATGCTCTCCCCGTCGCCTATAAAAAATATGTCTATAAAGTCGGCTAGCGGCTCGGGGTTAACCGCGCACGGCCCGCCCGCAACTATAAGCGGGTACTTTTTGCCGACGCGCTCTTCGCGCCTTAAGGGTATGCCTGCAAGGTCGAGCATATACAGCACGTTGGTGTAGCTCAGCTCGTAAGAGAGCGAAAAGCCCACCATATCAAAATCGGCAAGGGGCGCTTTCAGCCCGAGCGAATAGAGGGGTACGCCCTCTTTTTTTAGCCCTTCGGCAAAGTCGCTTGCGGGCGCAAAGCAGAAGTCGGCGCACATTCCGCGCTCCTCGAACGAGCGCGCCACAATCTTTATGCCGAGGTTGCTCATGCCCACTTCGTAAAGGTCGGGGAAGCACATACAGAAGTTGAACTTGCCCCAGGCAAGGTCGGGCGCGCCGAATTCGCCGCCCGTATAGCGCGAAGGTTTTTCACATTTTAACAGCAGTCCGCGCAGACTGCCAATATCAACAGGTTTCACAGACCTATTATATTATAAGCTGAAAAGTTTTTCAAGCGCTTGTTTGCGATTAAATACGGTAAATTCTTAAATTTTATAACATAATTTTAAAAAACCGCTCAAAATCTGTTTGTCAAACGGCAATTATGGTTTAAAATATAAATAGTAAGTGCGCGCAGACGCAAGGCCTGTGCGTGTAAACGGCAAAAATAAAATGATGCGAGGAGATATTTACAATGAAGATCAATTTCAGAGGAGTAGGCGTAGAGGAGCTTTCTTTCAAAATCAACAGGGTAAGGCTCGAACCTAACACCCGCATAGACATAAAGCCCCAGTTTTCCCGTCAGGTGCGCAAGGTCAAGGACAACGATAAACTGATGTTTGTCGCCCTCACCATCAAGATAGAGAATACCGAAAGCGAGCCCAAGCCCTTCGATATTCACGTCACTCTCGTAGGCAACTTCGAGGTGGACGGCGTAGCTGCAGGCAGCGAGCAGGAGAGGGAGTTCGTAATCGAAGCTACCCGTATCCTCTTCCCCTATCTGCGTGCGGCTGTAACCAACCTCACGGCGGCGGCATATGTTACGCCTCCTCTCAATCTGCCTGTCATCAACGGCCCCATCTTCCCTGAAGACAGGGAGGTATATGCCTTCACCGTCGGCGACGACAAGCTCAACTAAGTCAGTCTGTTTTCAGTAAGCGCTCAGGCAGGCGGCGCCCGCGCCGCCTGCCTTAAATTTTTTAAATAAAAATACTTAAGAAAAAAGGGCGGCGCGGCCGTCCGAAGGGGAAATTCATGCAACTTGATTCCGTCATTTCACGCGTGCTCTATACCGAGGAACAGATAAGGCGCAGGGTGGAGGAGCTCGGCAAACAGATTACCGAGGAATACAAAGGCAAGCCTCTCGCCGTAATCGGCGTTTTAAGGGGCGGTTCGGTCTTCTGTTCCGACCTCATACGCAATATAGATATTCCCATGGAGCTCTCGTTTATAGAGGCCTCTTCATACAAAGACGGTACAAAGCCGCAGGGCGAGGTGAGCATAAGTTTCTCCAAGGGCTTTACCGCAAAGGGGCTCAATATACTTATTGCCGAAGATATAATAGATACAGGCCATACGCTTAAGACCGTCCGCGACAGACTGCTTGCCGAGGGCGCGCTCTCCGTAAGGATGTGCTGCATACTCGATAAACCTTCCCGCCGTCAGGCGGAAATAACTGCCGATTACGTCGGATTTACCATTCCCGACGAATTCGTTGTCGGCTACGGCCTCGACTATGCAGGTAAATACCGCAATCTGCCGTATATAGGAATTTTGTCGCGCTCTGTGTACGAAAAGTAAAAATTTATATAATCGCCGGGCGTGGAAAATTCATACGCCGCACAGCCGCGTCGGGCTTGCGTTTTCGGGGCGGTTACGGTTAAAGTGGGTTATCTTTAAAATTTAGAGTATGTCAAGCCTTTAACTCCGTTATGGAGTAAATTAAAATCGGGAGGCGGCGATGTACGGAGAAAGGCTCAGGGAATTGCGGAAGGCGGAAGGACTTACCCAAAAGCAACTTGCTGAAAAACTTAATATATCGCAAAAGAGTTTAAGCAAGTACGAATGCGAGCGGCTCGATCTGAACACCGAGCTTATAATAAAAATCTGTAAGCTCTTTCAGGTTTCTGCCGATTACCTTTTGGGGCTGGGCGATTATTAACTTTGCTTATGCTTCGCTTTGCCGCTTGCATATTTTGCCCTTGTGTTGCGGTGCGGCGGCGGTACTATATGTTGTGCCACGGAATAACACTTTTTACCATTATATATAATAACGGCAAAAATATAGCCTAATTTTTTGCAATTCGGCCATTTTTGATTGACATCACCCCTTTTATGTGCTAAAATTTTTGCACATTCCTTGAAGGGGTGTAATTTTTTTGTACGGAGTTTTTCTAAATGAAAAAGGCATCAGTAAGAGCCAAAATTACCCTTGAATGCACCGAGTGCAAGCACAGGAATTACGACAGTTTCAAGAATAAGCGTAACGATCCCGACAGGATTACTATTTCCAAATACTGCCCTTTCTGCAAAAAGCACACAGAACATAAGGAAACGAAGTAAAAACTTTATTTCTTTAAAGTGCGCGGCGCGGCCGCGTACGTACGCGCGCTATGCGCTATGGCATACATGCGCACTGCATATTTTAAGAGGTTGATTTTATGGCGGCATCAAATAATAAAGGCGACGCAAAAAAACCCAATATTTTCGTCCGCATGGGCAGAAAGCTCAAGGAAACTTTTTCAGAGCTTAAAAGGGTAACCTGGCCCTCTTTCCCCAAGGTGTTGAAGGCAACGGGCGTTGTTCTTCTGGTCGTTGTTATATTCCTTGTGGTTGTTACGGGTATAAACTTCTTATTCCAGTGGCTTTTGGACCTCGTTACGGGAATCGGAGGCACAGGGGCATAAGCTATGGCAGATATGACTCAGCCGTGCTGGTATATCCTTCACACCTATTCGGGCTACGAGGCCATGGTGAAGGACAGCCTTCAAAGGCTTATCGAAAATAACAATCTTCAGGACCAGATCTTCGACGTGAAGATTCCCATGGAGACTACCATAGAGGAAAAGAACGGCAAGCGCAAACTTGTAGAGCGCAAGCTGTTGCCTTGCTATGTGTTCATCAAGATGATATATTCCAACCAGCTCTGGTACTGGGTTACCAATACCCGCGGCGTAACCGGCTTCGTCGGCCCTCAGGGCAGACCTATCCCCATGAAGGAGGCCGAAATCCGCAAGATGCGTCTTGAAGAGGTTGCGGTAAACGTCGACTTTGCCGTCGGCGACAAGGTGAGCATAGACGCAGGCCCTCTCGAAGGTTTCGAGGGCACTGTAAAGGAGCTGAACGATACCGCCCAGAAGGCGCTCGTCAACGTCGAACTGTTCGGCAGGAATACCGACGTGGAAGTAGAGTATATCCAGATAAAGAAGATAGATACCCCCGCCGAGTAAACTTTTTCGGCCGCGCAAATATCTTTTCGGCTTTAAGGCGCGTGCAATGCAGCCGCGCGCGGTTAAGCCGTCTGCACACAGCAGATTTTAGTATAAAACAAACACCGTCAAAAAGCGGCGCAGATATATCTGCATACAGCCGCTTTCATATAAATAGATTTCACGGCGAAAGATTTGTTAATAAGATTTTTCGCGTGAGCTTGTTTTGTGGGAGATTACGCTAAATACACATCATCATGGCGTATATCGCTATCACCACATAGGAGGACTTTTATTTATGGCAAAAAAGATCACCGCTGTAGTAAAGTTGCAGCTCCCTGCCGGCAAAGCTACGCCTGCGCCCCCCGTCGGCTCTACGCTTGGCCCTCACGGCATCAACATCCCCGGTTTCACCAAGGAATTCAACGCTAAAACGGCAGATAAGGCCGGCCTTATAATTCCCTGCGTAGTTACCATCTATCAGGACAGAAGCTTCACCTTCGTTCTCAAAACGCCCCCTACGCCCGTGCTCATCAAAAAGGCGCTCGGCATAGACACGGCAAGCGCCCGCCCCAACAGGGACAAAGTGGGCAAGCTCACCAAGGCTCAGGCCGAAGAGATAGCAAAGACCAAACTGCCCGATCTGAACTGCTCCACTCTTGAAGCAGCTGTAAGCATGGTAAAGGGCACAGCGCGCTCTATGGGCGTTACCGTAGAGGAGTAAGCGCACTTATATTGTGGGAGAGGGGACTATACCCAAGCCAAAAGTCGAACCCCTCGAAATTACCACACGGAGGATTATAATAAAATGAAAGTTGGCAAGAAGTACGCTGAAAGCGTTAAATCTTACGATCATTCCAAAGCATATGACACGGCTGAGGCAGTAAACCTTACGCTCTCGACCGCGAAGGCAAAGTTCGACGAAACAATCGAGCTTCACGTACGCCTCGGCGTTGACCCCCGTCAGGCAGACCAGCAGGTGCGCGGCGTTCTCGTGCTCCCCAACGGCACCGGTAAAACCAAGAAAGTGCTCGTTGTAGCCAAGGGCGAAAGGGCAGATGCCGCAGCAGCCGCAGGTGCAGATATTGTAGGCGCAGAGGATATAATCCAGCGCATCCAGCACGAAAACTGGTTCGATTTCGACGTAATGATTACCACCCCCGACATGATGGGCGTTGTAGGTCGTATCGGTCGTCTGCTTGGTCCTAAGGGCCTGATGCCCAACCCCAAGTCGGGCACCGTTACCATGGACGTTGCAAAGGCAGTCAAGGAAGTTAAAGCAGGTAAAGTTGAGTACCGTCTCGATAAAACTGCCATCATACATTGCCCCATCGGCAAAAAGTCGTTCGGCGCTGAAAAGATTGCCGAAAACTTCAATGCCCTTATGGATGCAATCGTAAAGGCTAAGCCCGCTGCAGCTAAGGGCCAGTACATCAAGAGCGTTACGCTCACTTCTACGATGGGCCCCGGCGTCAAGGTAAACTTTAAGCAATAGTTCACGGGGAGCTTTTGCTATGTCAAAAACTCTTTCGTGAAAATATGTCGCAAGATAACGGCGGGAGTAAATCTCCCGCCTTATTTTTTTGCGGCCTTTTTTTGCGCGTGCATCAGGCTTTTGCTTTGTTATTTTATCGTTTTATCGCTGTGCCGCCGCGGAATTTGTTAAACAAA
>DVNE01000043.1 GCA_018714625.1 Candidatus Coproplasma excrementigallinarum | reverse complement strand
GGCGGCTTTCAGCCGCCACGCCCCGTACTATTCATCTAAAACGCTTTAATTTAAAATTTGCCGACAAAAAATACAGATATGCCATAACTTGCAGGAATAATTCAGCTTAAGCAGTTTATAAACGCAATTATAATCCGCTCCGCCGCTGCTTTAAAATATACCAAACAACAAACGCTGTGACTGAAATTATCACCGCATATACTGCCACGTTTGCAATTATAAGCCCTACTTTCCATGGCGATATGGCATAGTATGCCGTTGAACCGGGTGCAAGTCCGTTGGTGACATTGCTGTTGGCATATGCGTAGCATATATTTTTTACCGCACGCCGCGCCACCGCCTTGCCTGCGGCGGTATTCATTATCGACGTATCGCCCGGATTGTACGACATACGCAGGTCCGACCCCGCAAAAATACACTTGTACGCTACATTTGGCGTGGCCTGGGGCGCAATATCCGTTGTGACCACGCCCTGAAAGCCCCACTCGGTGCGCAATACGTTGTTGAGGAGGTTATAGTCAGCCGCAGCCCACTTTGCGCCCATCAGCGTGCCCGCAGCCATTACCGCCGTGCAGGCGCGCATTGTCCTGTGCGCGGTATTTCCTTCACCGTCTGCGATATAACTTATAGTTGCACGCGCCTCCTTTACGACGATTTCAAAACCGCGCAGATAAATTTCGCGTATTGTCTGCTCAGTCGCCCAGCAGCAGGTATTTATGGCTTTATCTTCAAACTCGTTCATTCCGAAGTGCTTTATGTAGCAGACAGTACCCTGCGATGCCGCGCCGGAGACGCACGCCGCCGCCATTTTGCCGAGAATGAGAGGGTCTTCAGAATAATATTCAAAGTTTCGGCCGCCGAACGGCGAACGATGGACATTGAGCGCGGGCGCATACCAGCCGTTTACGCCGAGAGTGAGGCACTCCTGCCCGACGGCCTCGCCGTAGGCATATGCAAGCGCTGTATTCCACGTAGACGCCAGTACAACCTCAGTGCAGTATGCGCAGGTGGCGAGAAGGTCGGACGCGCCCGTTATCTTTATGCCGTGAGAGCCGTCGAGGTCGGTAGTTTCAACCTTGCCTATGCACTCCACCTCCGCCGTTGAGTACCTTGAAGAGAAAATCATTTTTATGACAGCCTCTTCCGAATAGTCTATCTGGTCGAGATAGGTGTTCCACATCTCGTCATAATAGCCTACGCCGCGCATATCTGAGAGTTTGAGACCGCTGTCCGCGCCAGACGTGGGCGCCTCTTCAGTATATGTGGCGCTGCCCGGAACGTCCATACCCAGCACAGGGTCGTTATACGGGTCGAAATTTGAACACTCGGCAACACGCTCTTCAGAGAGCGCCTTGGTGGCAGTGGACTTTGGAAATGTACCCTTCCAGTCCGCTCTGGAAAATATGGTTGCCTCACTGTTCATATAGTCGCTGCTGTCCTGGAACTGATTGGTCGCCGCAACGAAATCCGCATCCTTATTCTCTCTGATGCAGGCGGGGAAATCGAGCGGCCTTCCCCTTTCGTCCAGCTCTGACTGGGCGGCTCTGTCGCCAGACCTTAAATTTTCGCCGCTGTACCATATTCCCTCAGATATTGAAGTATAGCAACTGTCCCACTCTTCATGGCTGTTTTTGCCGAGAATTATGCGGTATGTACCCTCTTCAAGAAAATAACTGCCCACGGTGCCGTCTTCATTTGCGCGGGTATAGCAATAAGACGCCATATCCTCCTTTAATATGCCTAGCTTTACCGTGACGCTTTCACCCGCTTCCACAGACACCTTTTTAAACGCGGCAAGATTTTTAGCCGCCTTTTCTATGCCGTACTGTCTGTCCGTCTGCGTATAAGGCGCGGAGTAGTACAGCTGCACCACCTCTTTGCCATCGACACCACCCGTATTTTTTACTTCCACCGTGACGATTATCTCTTCACCGTCGTCTGAAAAATCGGTTATCCTCTGTTCAAAACTCGTGTAGGACAGACCGTAGCCGAAGGGATAAGTCACCGCGCCCTGAAAGGCTGTCCCGCCCAAGCTGTCGAGCGAGCCGTAGGCAAAACCGCTATCCATAACGGCAGCCGTCTCGTAATAGCGGTAGCCGTAGTATATACCCTCTTCGTACTCAAGGAAGTAAACCCCCGGCGGAAAGCGGCGGTTATTCTTGCCTGCAATACATATATCGGATGTGTTTGTGTAGAGCTGCTCTTTATAGTTGCTCATTACCGGATTGGAGAGCATATCCCTCTCCCAAATATCCACCGTCCTGCCTGACGGATTTACCACTCCGCACATAATATCCGCAAGCGAGTCGAAGCCCATAGAGCCCGGGCCGCCTATCCAGATTATGGCGTCGGCCTCGTACTCCCCTTCCATAAGCGGGGCAATCTCCATTGTGTTGGAGGTATTCAGAACTACCACCACCGCCTTGCAAAAGCGCTTGGCAACGGCGATGGCCTCCTTTTCATAATCAGACAGCGCGAGCGCGTGCGGCGCTCTGTTCATATAGAAGGGCTCGTGCGGGATATTGCTGCCCTCACCGCCTATTCTGCCTATAAAGACTACGCCCACGGTGTTCTCGAAAGTCTGTTCTATGCCGCTGTAAACGCTGCTTTCAAATTCATAGATAGAGTTGCTCGCCTCTGCAAACTCCGTGTCCCCGTCCTCTTCGGAGAAGGCCTTGTCGGCAGAAGTTGCCGTTAGCTGAACGGGCACGGAATCCATCAGCCTATGCTCGGCGTCGAGGTTTACCTTAAAGTACTTTTTAAGGCAGTCGGCCGCCGACCAGCCGTAGTCTTCAGAGACATCTGTATTGCCCGAACCCGTGCCGCCGTATATTGGGTGAATGTATCTGTATCCGAACGGCGTTACGCTTTCGCCGCGGGTAAGTGGAAGTACGCCGTCATTCTTCATAAGCACGATGCCTTCGTCGGCTATCTGCTTGGTGACGCGCGCTCCGTTTGCGCGCGAACCCTCCTCGCCCAGGGCGGCGCTGAACTGCTTATGATAGTATTCGGTATCCCAGTCCGCAGTATTTT
This sequence comes from Candidatus Coproplasma excrementigallinarum, assembly GCA_018714625.1. Lineage (GTDB taxonomy): Bacteria > Bacillota > Clostridia > Christensenellales > Borkfalkiaceae > Coproplasma > Coproplasma excrementigallinarum. The sequence goes on along the minus strand of DVNE01000043.1, from coordinate 21,010 downwards.
CAGAGGGAACGACTACGCGCCCCCCCCTGCCGAAAATGACGTCCATGGAGTCGGCATAGAAGAGCATTGCCGCCGTTATGGTTATAATGGTTGCAAGCAGTATTACAAGGGGCGGAACGGTATACAGAAGCAGACTTTTTACAGAGATTTTTTTAAGCTTGCCCATACCTTAAGCCTCCCCTTCAAGCGGAAACAGTATATTCAGGTAGAACACGCCGTTCTGCGTCTGGAAGGAAAGATCGCCGCCGTATTTTTCCACTATCATTTTAATGCTCTTGAGCCCGTAGCCGTGGAAGCGCGTATCTTCCTTTGTGGTTGCGGGCAGTCCGTCCACAAGCGTTATTTCGTTTGCGTAGTAGTTGCATATATTTACGGAAAGAAAGCCGTGCACCTTTCTTACCACCAGTCCGATGGTGTGCTTTCCCGGATTTTCCAGTCCCTTTACCGCCTCAATGGCGTTATCTATTGCGTTCCCGAACAGCGAATAGAGGTCGGATGAAGATATAAAGCTAAGGCTTGCACCGTCTGCCATACAGGCAAGTTTGATGCCGTTTCTGCTGCACAGCAGGCTCTTTTCTGTCAGAATGACGTCGAGCGCCTCGTTGCCCGTCTTTACAACCGAATCGTAAATATCCACCGCCTGCTCGATTTCGTGCTGCACATTTTCGTCCAGCTTACCCTGCGCGCCCAGTCTCCTCAGCTGATGCTTGAGGTCATGACACTTAAGATTGATAAGGTCTATATTCTCCTTGGAAATGACGTACTGCTCGTGCTCTTTGTCGCGCAGCCTGCGGATAATGTCCAGCTCGCTCTTCATTGAGTTTGACACGCTGAGCGCAAACTGTATGAAGGTTATGAACAGACAGCACATTATGTCGTATACAAAAGTCAGGTAGACTATGAGCATATCGGTGCGCTCGGTTATGCGCTGCAGTATTATGGCGTTGAAGAAGATTACAATTATAAGCGTTATGGCCGCAACAAGTACTATGACGCTGTTTTTGAGGTGCAGTTCGCTGTTCTTTTTTATGCGCCTGCCGAAAATTATGTACATAAGAAAATAGACGATAGCATAGCCGTCGAAATATACTATCGCCGTAAAGGCATTGTATTCGGTTGGTATGCCGCCGTAGCCGTAAGCGCCCTGCATTCCGTTTGAAAGGCCGCTCGCAGTTATTACAAGGCTGTACACCTCGTAGGCTATGTGTTGCGAACAGTACGCGGCGAGCGCGCAGAAAATTATGTTTATCAGCGGCTCTTTATAGCACATGAAAAGGCCGAGGACGGTGAGGGCGAATATAAAGAGAAAGGTAAAACAGGTTGTAAGAACGGGCAGGTAATTCTTTTGAGTGAATGTGAATACCGGCATGCAGAAAACGACTATATAAAGCGCCGCAATGCTGGCGAGCATGCGCCACGCATAGCCCGAACGCCGCCTGAGTTTAAAAGTAAACAGCCCCTCAGCTATAAGCAATTCTGTTAAAAATACCAGTCTGTACCAAAAAAACTGACTGTTGAAAACAAAAAACATCTTATCCCCCGCTGCCGAGGAAGTTGTTCAGCGCCTTCATAAAGGCCTTCTTCCTGGGCTGGCTTATCTTAAGCTCTTCGCCGTCCACATAGACCGTATATCCCTTTACGCTGTATACATAGCGCAGATTTACAAGGTAACAGTTGTTGCACCGCACAAAGCCCGAGCCGAGCAGTTCTTCGCAGTTTTTTAAAGTGCCGTAGACCTGATATGTACCGCCATCTGTATGGTATGAAAGGGTATGACCTATTACCTCCACATACCTTATTGATGAGATGTTTATTCGTTTGACGCCCTCGCCCAGAAGGTTTACCGTAACTTCGTGCTGGCCGAAACCGGAGGCGCGCGCCACCGCCTTGCGGAGCTTTACTATAAAATCTTCATACACGACGGGCTTTACTATGAAGTCGAGCGCGTCGACCATATATCCGCGAATGGCAAACTGAGCCATATTTGTCACAAATATCAGAACGATATTTTCGTCTGTCTGCCTGAGCTTTTCGGCGGCCGTCATGCCGTCCATATCGGGTAGCTCTATATCCATAAAGACAATGGAAAACCTTTTGCTGACCACAAGAAAGGTCTGCGCGCTGTTGAATTTTGAAATCGAACACTTTTCCCCGCTCTCTTCAAAATACCTTATAAGGCAGCTTTCAAGCAGTTTTGCATCGTTTTCGTCGTCTTCTACGATTGCTATATTTATCATTGTCCCTCCTCTCATACCCTTAAGATACAGACATAAATACAATTCCGTATTGCAAAACTTATTCTATTTAATTATATCATACCGCAAAACTGTTTTCAATAGGCAAAAAAATTTAAATGTTTTAGTTTGCGTGCGCAGACTAAAACATTTAAAACAGATATTCCGCATATTCAACCCGCGCGACCTTTAAGGAAATATTCGTAGTGACAGATAAATTCGTACTTCCTCCTGCGGGAAATTTTAAGCTCGGTTTTGCCCACAGTTATATATTCGCCCTCCGCACGCGCTATGTACTGCATATTTACTATAAAACAGCTGCTTATACGGAAAAACAGATTTTGCGGAAGCTCCTGCTCGATTGCGGCCAGAGTACCCCAGGCCTCGAATTGCTCGTCAGCGGTGTGGAAGGTAAGTCGGTGCCTGCGCACCTCCACGAACATTATGCTGCTCGGGTTTATGCAGCGCAGCCCTGCGGGAGTTTTTATGGAAAATCTGTTGCGCCCAGCGGCCGCGACCAGGGGCATTATGCGCTCCATCGCGGCGGAGAGCGCGGCATATGTGACGGGCTTTATTAAAAAGTCGGCCGCGCCAACCTTGTAGCCGTCTATGGCGCGCTCCTTCATTGAAGACGTGAAAATTATGGAGACGCACCTGTCCAGCTGCCTTATTCTGCCCGCCACGGCAAAGCCGTCGGCATATGAAAAGTGCGCCTCTAAGAAGATTGCGTCATAGTCGGCGGAGTATGCCTCGAAAAAGGTAACCACATCGGAAAACCACACTATGTCTGCACTGTCGCCAAAGGATGAGGCAAACCGCTTTAACTGTTCCTTTAAACTGAGAGCGTCGTTGCGGCTCTCGTCTATTATTGCTATGCGCGTCATATTAAATTCCCCCAAAAACACATCACTAATGCGCAATTTAATTATAGATTAACGGCTAGGCGTTTTCAATAGAAAAACCTAACCTACAATTTTTGCGCGTAACTTAAAAGGGGCGGCTGCGGATTTCTGCGCAGCCGCCCCGATTAAAGCCTGAAGAGCAACCTTATGATTTATTTTTACGCATATCCTTTACATTGAGCGCTATATACAGCCCCGCCGAAGCGCAGGTGACAAATGCACTTACGGCAATGAGCGTTATCAGCGTGACCTGCCACCAGGGCATTATTACTATAATTTCGTCGGTGGCCTCCACTCCGTTCATTACGCTGCTGTTGTTGACTATTACATACAGCACTCTGTGCGTTGCCTCCCTTACGCGGTTTTTGTAGGCATCGTTATTCCTCCAGTCGCGCAGGGCCGTCTTTGAGCCGCTGCCGAGGAAGAGGTCTGTGCCGTTATATATACCGTCGTCGTAGGTCATGTACTGCGCGCCGTTTGCCGAGGCCATATCGGTTATGTAGTAACCCATATAGTTCCATTCGTCGCGGCCTATCTGCTGCTGAAGCGCAGAGGATGCGCCCGTCCATATAGTGCCGACGCGGTTGAAGCTGGACATTGTGCCCGCAGCGCCCATAGCGGCGTTTTCACCGTAGGATGAGGGACGCATTGCTATTTCAAAGGGGCGCAGATAAATTTCACGCGCGGCCTGTTCGTTGAGCCATACTCCTATGCCATTTCGTGCGGACTCGGCGTCGTTGAAGGCAAGATGCTTGAGTACGGCAACCACGCCCTTCTTTTGCAAGCCCGTAACTTCGGCCACTGCCGATACGCCCGTGAGGTAGGGGTCTTCAGAGAAATATTCGTGCGCGCGTCCGCCGAACGGCGTGCGGTGAATGTTGATGCCGGGGGCATAGAGCGCGTCCATACCGTTGAGGTGACAATCTTCGGCAAGGAATGAACCGACCTCCTCTATAAGTTCCACATCAAATGAAGAGGCCCATATGCCCTCGCTGGGGAAGGCCGTGCCCGTAATGGAATTTTTTACGCCCGTAGGGCCGTCGTTTGCCGACGTGCCTGGTGCGTTGACAGAATTTACCGCCTTTGTGCCGAAAGCCGCGTTGCTGAGCAGCATGGACTGGTCTTCATAAGTCATCTGGTTGAGGAGCTTATCCCATGCGTCGTCGTTGTAGTCGCGCCCGCGCAGCATTATAAGGTTAAGTCCGTTCTGCTGGTTGTACACGGGAGCCTGAGGTCCGTCCTCGGGCAATGGCTTATGGCTTGCAAGGTCGTCCGCCATCGCCTGGTTTGCAACGGTGAGCGCTATGTTGGACTTGGGCCAGGTGCCCTCCCAATCCGCACGCGAGGCGTATGTTACGCTGTTGTTGCCCCTGTTTTCATACTTGTTTATATCGGCAAAGTCCAGAAGATTGGTTATGGGCTTATCCGTCTCTGAAGATTTGGAGTACGTCTGAGCATCAAGGCTGCCCTGGTTGAGCGCCTCCTTTACGAGGTTTACATCGCCGTCGGCTGTCATTCTGCCTTCTGTACTTTCAACGGTATGTCCCTTTGCGGCAAGTATGTTGTTAACCGCGTCGTGAGCATCGTGCGCCGCCGTAAGATAATAGCTGCCGGGAGCAAGCACATAGGTCTTGTTCTCGTCCGCATCGTAGGAGCGGAACGCCTCTTTATCCACCTCTATGGTAACCGAAGTCTCTCCGCCCGCAGCTATCGGCCCGGTCTTGGCAAAACCGACGAGCTCCACCGCCGACTGCTCTATGCCGAGAGCGGGGTCGTAGGGCTTCTGAAGGTATATCTGAACGACCTCGCGTCCCTCCACTTTGCCCGTGTTGTTGACCGTGAGGGTGACATTGTATCCGTCGCCCGCCTCGTTCTCGGTCACATTATAGTCGGAATATGAGAACGTAGTATATGAAAGACCTGAACCGAAGGGATATGCAACCACAGAGGAATAGTCGAAAGCGCCAGTCTTGTCCCTGCCCGTAACATAGTCTTCATACCTCGTCTCATAGTAGCGGTAACCTACATATATGCCCTCGTTATATACGGCATAGTAGCGCTGCGATTCGCCGAGCGAGTACTGCGAATAATTCTGATAGAGCTGCGAAAACAGTCCGTTTTCGTTGTACTGCCACGACGCCATTGCAGGTGAGGAAAGATTATCTGCGCAATAGGTATCGGACAGTCTGCCCGAAGGATTTACCTTGCCCGAAAGCACGTCTGCCACGCCGTATGCGCCCGTCATTCCGAGGTTGCCTATCCACATGCACGCGTCCACCGTTATGCCGCTTTCCTTAAGGAAATCAAGCTCTATGGGCACGGCCGAGTTGAGAAGCACGACTATACTGTTTATATTGCCCGCAGCCTTCTCTACGGCCAGCCCCTTAAGGAGGTCCCTCTCCTGCTTCGTGAGCGAAAGATAGGTGCCGTCCGCGCCGTCGCTGCCCTCTACCGATACATCGTAGCCCTCGCCGCTGTCGCGGGAGAACACCACTATCGCTGCGTCGCCGTAGGCGGAAAGGGTATTGCCTGCGGCAGACTTTACCGCTGACCACTCTGCCTCATTGACCGTATAGGTCTTTACCAGTCCGTCGGTCTTGTCGGTGCGGCGCTTGCCGTTGTTCATGTACCAGTCCCACAGCGTGGGGTTTACCGAAAGCTGCACGCTTTCGAGCGCAGTTTTAAAGCTATCGTATGCCTGCGCGCCCGAAGAGCTTGAGCCTGTTGCAGAATAGTTGGGCTTTACAGCGCCCTGCGCAAACATACTGACCTTGGCGCCCGATTTGAGGGGCAGCGCTCCGTCATTTTTGAGCAGCACCGCGCCTTCGGATTCCAGCCTGCGGCAGAACTCTTCGGCCGCCTTTCTGTAAGTATCGGGGTCGGAATAGTCGAACTTGAAATATTCGGTATCCACGCCCGTGCTGTCGCCCTTTTTGATAATGAAGGTCTTCGCGCCCAGCGCATCGCTTATCGTGCCGCTGTTTTCCGCAGCTACCCCGTAGAGTGACGAGAGCACGGCAAGCAGCGTTGAAAAGCCTATGAACAGCCCCTTTGAGAGCTTGTTTAAAAGTTTAGCGTTCATTTGCCGCCTCCTTTGCGCACGGTCTGCAAACAATCGACGCCGCGAGCGTGCAACCCGCCGCAATAAGCAAAAACAGCACGATAATTATAAATTCAGCCGTGAACTTGGTGCCGTCTATTCCCACAAATATGCTGGCGAGGTAGTTTACCTGCGAAGCAATGTAGAACAGAAGCGCCATAAGCCACATAAGAAAACAAATAAAGATTATAAGCTTTAAAAAGCGCGCCATAACTTCAGGCCAGAGGCCGGTAACAATCATTACTATGCTGAATGCGCCAATAATCAGGCCTATGACGGCGGTTGCGAACATACCGGGCGAGAGCTGGCTGCTGAACACCGTTACGCCCGTGCAGCCGTATACTATCAGGGCGACTATGCCAAAAAGCATTGCGCCGCCCGTGAGAGCCATTGAAATTTTTTTCATTATGCACCTCGCATTATAAGCTCATACCGTCGGTATTGTGCGTGTAGGGCGACCAGCTGAGCTTTACATCGGTATATATGAACATACAGTCGATAGTAGGCGCTTCGGCGTGGATTGTGCCGTCGTGCGAGTGGTTGTTGTTCACTGTGAGGCGAATTACATTTGTACCCTTGTAGAGATGAAGTTGCGTTGTTATGAGGTGATTATCGAAGGGACGCTTATCGTACATGCTCACATCGAAGGGAATTGCGCCCTCTAAAGCTATGGGGTCGTAGTCATACTCCACTTCCTTTGTTGTATCGTAGAGCACATATCCCTTTTCGTCCTTCTTTACATTGCCGTCCGTATCGGTGAGCGCGGGTGCGGAGGAAACTACAAATGAATAGTAGTTTTTGCCGTTGACCGTTGTATCCTTGGGAGCAATAAACATATCCTCCCACTCGGCCGTAAGGCGGAGCATAAGCACGGCGTCGGTTACCTCTGCCTCTGACTCTATAACAAACTCGAGGAATGCGCCGTTATAGTAGAGATTGCTTACATAGAAGCCGTTGCTTGCCTGCGCCGTTCCGTTGTCGGGGTCGATTATATCGAGGCCTGTCATGTTGTTGGAAGAGCCCTGGCCTGTCTTGTTTGCGTCTATGTATGTGAACTCGGCCTCAAACTTGTTTTCCTTGAGGGGCTTGGCATAGAGCGTGGCATCGTCATTTACGGGCTTGGTGAAGTCGAAGAGAGTTGTGAACGCCGCGTCTGTATACCACTGATCCTTTACAAAGTAGTAGCCGCTTACTTCTGGCATATCTATCTTTGTTGCGAACAGTCCGGGAATTACCGTCCTGGTTGCATATACCGTCTCTTTGCCGTCGATGGAATATACAAAGCGGATGGTGTATGCCGTAACATTCCACTTGGCATACAGAGTGATGCTCTGCGTTACGGGAGTTGAGAAATCATATGCCGAAGTATACTGTTCGTCTGTGTACCAGCCCACGAACGTCCTGCCGCTTGCGGTGGGGTCGGCGGGTTTTTCAACGGTATCGTTTTCAGCCACGCGCACTACCGTATCGGCAAGTCCGCTGTAGCAGTAATCAAAAGTCACGTCGTAGGTATTTATTTCAGAGCTTATCTCTTCCCAGTGTGCATAAAGGCTTATATCCTTCGTTACGGCAGTTGCAAAAGAGTACTTTTCACCGCCGTCGGCAGCCGTATACCAGCCGATGAAGAGGAAATCATCGCGCAATGTAGAAGGTGCAGCGCTCTCTGAAACGGGTGTGTTCTCCTCCACCTCTACAAGCTTATCTGCGGGAGCGCCGGTATAGTTGAGGCTGAATGTGACAGTATATACCTTTGTCCATGCCGCATATAAGGTGAGGTCCTTATCCGCCTTTGAAGAGCTGAAGTCGAAGAGTGTGCCGTCCTGAGCGGCGGTGTACCAGCCATCGAAGCGGTAACCTGTGCGCGTGGGCTCTGAAGGAGCGGTGATGGCCTGGCCATCGGGCACCTGAGCGTGCGAAGCCGCAGGCGCGCCCTCATAGTTGAGGTTGTAAGTTATGGTATAGGTCTTGCCTGAAACCGTTATCATATATGTATCAACGAAGCCGTCGTATTCCACAGTAACCGTCTTGCTGCCGACGGTCGTCATATCGGGCGGAGTAACAGTTACGCCCTCTGCGGAAAAAGCTATCGTTGAAGTAGTTTCGTCTGTATATAAAAGTTCAAGTTCGCCGCCCGTTATATCGAACGCGTCACCTAATATGTACTCGGTTTTGGGCTGCGTCTTTATGGAAATGTCCATTACCGTGGCCTCGGTTTTACCGCCGCCTCCTCCGCATCCCGCGAAGAGAGAAAGCGAAATAACCGCGCACAGCATAAACAGAAATATTCTGTAAATTATAGAAAATTTTTTCTTTGTACTCATATATTCATTCTCCTGTCGGCTTGATAGCAAGAATTAAATTATGTTCTGTGTCCGAACAGACAGCTAAAGCACGGTAGTCTGATTTGTATATATCTGAACAGACTGCCTCTTGTGCCGCTTTGCGGGCAATCAGCCTGCAATAAATATCCGAACAGCTCCGGGGAGCGCAACCGATCCCCGGAGCATAATTCGGAACATTCAGTTAATTAGTTCTTTTTAGCCTTCTTTATTGCCACGACTGCGCCGAGAACGAGCGTTGCCGCTGCAAGTGCGGTAAGGCCGCTGTAAATGCCTATCGAAGAGCTGCAGCCGCTGCCGTCTTTACCGTCTGCGCCTGCGGGGCCCTGAGGTCCGGTTTCACCCTGAGGTCCCTGAGGGCCCGTCTGACCTTCGGCTACAATGCCCGTATCCTGACCGTTGATTATCCAGTGTTTGGTGGTTTCGTCTATGGAGATTGTAGGAGTAACGCCGTCTTCACCGTCTTCGCCTGCAGCCTTTACGCCGAGGTCCTGACCGTTGATGAACCAGTTGCCGTTTTCACCGATGTAGGGAACGTTTTCGGTATATCCTGCGTCTGCGCCGGCGATGGTTACGGTAACAGGTTCGGATTCATACGTCGTTATCGTCGTGCTGGGTCCCCACCCTGACGTCGTATATGTATATGTAGCCACTACCTTGAAGGTATATGTGCCGGCCTCGGTAGGGGTTCCCGTCAAAGTACCGTCGGTCGCGTTGAGGGTAAGTCCTGCGGGAAGAGTGCCGTCAACAGAGAATGTAAGGTCGCCCTGAGCTTCGATGTTGGGTATGAACTGACCTGCATATGCGGTACCCACTTCACCTGCGGGTGCAACTATATGCCAAGGGGACTGAACGGCTATGTTGAAATCTGCAGTAGCCTTTATCCAGCCGTTTACGTTTACCTGAACGGTTATGGGAGCAGTGACTACCTCTGTAGGGGTGCCGCTTATAACGCCGGTGTTTTCGTTAAAGGTGAGGCCTGCGGGAAGAGTGCCGCTTGTTATGGTGTAGATAACTTCGCTATCCGCCTGCACTGCGCCTGCGGGAAGGGCCACGCTTGCCGTGCCTGCCGTTGCCTGTTTGAAGGCGGTTATGTCTGCAACAGTGTAGTTGCTTATGTCTGCGCCGCAGGATACAAGCTTGCTGTTGGCTGCCTTATAAAGGCCCCTCAAAGCTACCATGCGCATGTAGTAGTACTGGGAAGGAGATTCTACCGTCTTGGCTTCTTCGCCGCTGCCGACTACCACTTCCACTCCGCCCATCTTGTTGCGGAGTTCGGGGTTCCATGTGCCGGATACGCCGCCGGAGGCGCCGCCCATCGGGGTAACGCAGCCCGTGCGGAGAAGTATATCCTGGCTGTTGAAGTTGCCGGAGATCCAGTCGTTGGAAGTATCGGCTTCGTCGGTGACCTGAGGATTAGCCCATGCGGGTGAATTCTGGCCGCCGGTATGGTCGGTCACCCACTCGCCGAACCAACCCCATTCGGTTGTTACAAGGCCGGTGAGGAAGTTCCAGCTGTTGGCTATCTGAACCTGGCCTATGCGCCAGCAAGAGAGCATCGCGCCTGCGGTGTTGCCTTCCTGCATAGTCTTTTTGAATGCCGCAAAGTAATTTTCACGGAGGGTCTGCTCGTCGCCCCAAACGGTCGTGCCGGCGTTCATATCCTCCTGATCATACAGTGCGCAGTGTTTGATATATACGTTGCAGCCCTTGCTCTGTGCGCCTGCAACGGCGGCAGTTGCCATATATCCGCAGAGTATTGCATCCTGCGAGTAATATTCCTTGGTTCTGCCTGCGAACGGCGAACGGTTGATATTCGCGCCGGGGCCCCACCATCCGCTGGTGCTGCCAACGCCCTTCTGAAGGGCAAATTCGCCTACTATCTGTCCGAGACGATAGATGAGGTCCTGATTGAACGTTGCAGCCTGAAGAGGTGCGTCCGCCCAGGTGAATGTGCTTGCAAGGTTGAGCGGTCTGTCTGCATTGCTGTCCTTCTGCTTGCCGATTGCGGGGATTGCTGCGGGCGCAGATGTGAACAGTGACTTCATCTCTGCATATGTGAGCTGGTTGAGGAAGTCGTCCCACGTGAACTCGTCGTCGCCCTCTACCTTTATTGAACCCGTGAGGGGAACGCCTGCCATCTGGTAGAGCTGAACCTTCGTCTTGCCGTTTACTCTGCCTGCAACGTTTCCGTCTGCGTCTGCAACGGCCTGCGTCCAGGTGGCGGGTATATCATCAGCGCCTACATACCAGGGAGCGTCGGGGTCTTCTATGCCCTGCTCATATCCTATATCTTCGAAATAACCGTTGAAGTTATTGTTGAAGTGCATGCCGAGCGAGGTCTTCTGAAGGTCGATAACTTCCTGCTTCAAGGTGAGGTCGCCCACCGTAGGAGGTGCGGGGAAAGTTTCGTCCATCTTGTTTCTCTGAAGAATTACCATCTTGTCGTCCGCGTTGGCGTTAACGTTTTCGCGTATAGAGTAATCTAAGGAATTCTTATCGGAGAAGAGCGGGTTGGCGGGATTATCCGAATAGCTGTCGAGTTTAAGATTTACAGGGTCTTCGCCGGTGATGGTGAACGCCGCCTCGTCATACATATTCTGCTCTTTGGATACAAGCTCACTCGAGCAGCTCATTGCGCGCAGCGTGTATGCGCCTGCGTCAAGTTCCCAGCCGCTGTTGCCGTTTCCGTTGGCATCGTCATAGTCGAAGGAGGCGATGTCCTGAACGTCTATTTCAACAACTACGTTGTCCGTCTTGCCGGGAAGTATGTCGTCCGTCTTTTCAAATCCTACAAGTTTTACATAGGATTTTTCTATCTCGCCCTCGTAGTAAGGTGCGGTGACATAGAGCTGAACGGCCTTGTTGCCAGTAATAAAGCCGGTGTTTTTAACGTCTACCGAAACATAGAGCTTTTTAACTTCTGCAGGGCTGCCGACGCTTGAAGCGAACATTGAGCCGTCTGAGGAGGCTGCAAGCTCGGTTGTGCAGCTCTTATCTGTATATACGCCCTTTATATCGAATGAGAAATCGGTGTAGGAGAGACCGTAACCGAAGGGATATACAACGTTGAACTTGTGCCATGCGTCTGCTGCGGCCTTATTCTCTTCAGAGTTGGGGGTATCGTTTACAGAAACTTCGGTATTGCCCATTATGGTCTCGTACCAGTATGTTTCGTAATACTTATAGCCGAGGTAGATGCCCTCTTCGTATTCAACGCCCCTTATACCGCCTATACCCGTGCTGCCGGGCTGAATGGTATAGTTGCCGTTGGGATATCTGTATACGAAGTCGCCGGGAACGTCATCACTGTATGCGCCGTACCTGAACTGACGTCCTGTGCCATTATTCATCCAGGTGGGGTCTGCCGTGAAGTCGCGCACCCACTCTGAGGAATGTCCGCCAGAGGGATTGATTTCACCGCTGAGTATCTTTGCAACGGCGGTTATGCCCGATTCCTGTATGCCGGGACGGCCGAACCAGAGCATTGCATTGATTGCGGGGTCATTCTGAAGGTTGTAGCATTCGAATGAGGTCGAAGAGTTGAACATTACCACAACCTTATCGAAGTTGGCCTTTACATAATCTATGAGCGCTATTTCCGAAGCGGTGAGCTGAAGGTAGTGTTTTACTTCCACATTGTCGCCCACTGTGGGGGTTTCGCCCTCTTCCGCGGGGGACTGCGAAGAGTTGGCGTGTTCCCAGCCATAGGGGTCGGTCTGCTCCGTACCGGGCTTTACTGCGTCCTGAAGCTCTCTGGGTCCGTCGTAAGGGCGGTTGCCTGCAAACGCGCCGTCCACTTTATCTTCAACGGCAGTACCGTTTTCAGTGTGACCCGTAAGCGACGTGCTTGCGTCCTTGTTTTCCTTCATTTCGCAGCGCTGAATGATGACTACGGCTGCGCCGTTATATACATCAATAGAGCTCTTTACTGCCTTAGAGAACTGAGGACCGTAGCCGTCTATGCCTACTTCCTGGCTCTCCACTCTGTTTTCAACATTTTCATACCAACGCTCGAGCACGGGGTTAACTTCGAAACCTGCGTTCCTCAATCCCGTTGCCGTAGACGCAACGGCATTTTCACCCATAACGGCGCCGTTTACGCCCTCCTGCAAGTCGCCCGACCTTACGCCGAATACGCTGAGCCTGTCCTGAGCGGGATTGAGGGGCAACGTTCCGTCGTTCTTCATCATTACGGTACCCTCGGCAACCACTTCGCCGTTGAGCTTGGTAGCGGCTTCGAACACTTCTTCAATAGAATTGTAGTCGCTGTAGAACTGCCCGCCGTGTGAAAGGTTATCGGGACCTTTCATGCTGTTAAGGTTATAAGTAGCGGCACTTGCGGTTAAACCCGAAGTGAGGCACGCGGCCGACAACACGCAGGTTGCCAACGCCATCAGCACTTTCCGCTTTTGACCTTTCTGTCGTTTCATTGCAACATTATCCTCCTTAATTTTTGCACTTTTCGCGCATCTGATGAAAGTATATAACACTTATTCAAAAATTCAAGACGATAATGCCCACTACGCCTGCGGCATAGCCCACTATGTAAATAAGCACAAAAATTTGTAGACTGCGCGCACAGATTAGAATGTACGCTTTTTACCCTGCGCACGCAGGTTAAAAAATGATGTCTTTGCAGAAAAAAAATTTGCCCCGCTGCCTCTTCCGTCAGTGCTGATTTTTCAGTAGTTTATTTGTGTAACATGCGCGTTGCACTTTGTGGTTTACTTTGCTGTCACTTCTATTTATAAAAGTTGAGTTACAGGTTGGTTTACCCAGGCAGGTATTTCAATACTTTTCCTGCATTATCTGACCATTTTAAATTTATAAACGACAGCGCACCCGCCTTATATGCGCAAATGGCGCAGAGAGACAGGGGCAATACGTTAAAGAAAAAATGATTTTAAAAAATTTAGCAAAAATGAGCTAAAATTGATAGTAAATTTGCTTGCCAAGCCGCGCGCCGTATGATATAATCACACCGTTAAACGATGGCCTTGTGGTCAAGCGGTTAAGACGGAGCCCTCTCAAGGCTCAATCCCGGGTTCGATTCCCGGCAAGGTCACCACACTAAACGGACAGCATAAGCTGTCCGTTTTTTCGTGTGGTGACCTTGTCGGATGGCACACTACGAGCGGTTCGCGTAAGGGCTTTGCCCGAAAGAATGTCGAGGGCTCCTACACGGGAAACGGCAGATTAGCGTAAGTACGCTTTATAATAATATTAAAACGCGGACAGCAAACGGCTGTCCGTTTTTTCGTGTGGTGACCTTGCCGGATGGCATACTACGAGCGGTTCGCGTGAGGGATTTGCCCAAAACAATGTCGTACGTACCCTGTATATACTTTTTTTCGTAACAGACAGTCAATTTAATATCCAAAGCATAAAAAAGACAGCAACGCTGCCTTTAAATAAAATAAATAAGCAAACAAAAAAATAAGCGCCGCAGAGCGGCGCATTACCTTGGAAAATACTATTTTACTATTATTTGCCGAAACCGCCGCCGACGGGCAGAATTATGCCGGTGACATACTCCGCCTCGGCAAGGTAGGCGCACGCTTTTGCAATATCTTCACCCGTGCCAAGCCTGCCTGCGGGTATCTGCTGAATAAGGTCCTCCATCTCCTCTGCGGTGAGGTGAGCGTTCATCTGGGTATCTATGACGCCCGGACTTACACAGTTTACGCGCACGTTTGACGGCGCAAGCTCCTTTGAGAGCGCCTTCGTAAAACCTATTACCGCCGCCTTGGAGGCAGAATAAGCTACCTCGCAACTGGCGCCGACCTCGCCCCATATCGAGGAAATATTTATTATAGAGCCGCCGCCCGCACCAATCATTCTGTCGGCAACGGCACGGCTGCACAGAAATACACCGCGCGCATTTACAGCAAAAAGCCTGTCCCACTCTGCAGCCGAAGTATCCTGAATTACATTTATGTAGGAAATCCCCGCATTGTTGACAAGTACGTCGAGCTTGTTGTACAGTCTGAAAATTTCGGCAAACATCTCGTTTACCTGCTCTTCGTCAGATACGTCTGCGCGCATGAGTACGGGACAGTAGCCGAGCATATTGAATTCCGACTGCGTTGCAAGGGCAGCTGCCTCATCGGAGCAATAGTTAATGACCACTTCATACCCGCGCTTTAAAAATTCGTAGGCTATTTCCTTGCCTATTCCGCGCGTACCGCCCGTTATCAGCGCAACCTTTTCTTCCATAATAAATACCCTTTATAATTTAATTATTTTTTCTCTCAGATAACAAAAAAACTTTCAGCCGCGAACGCCTAAACCGCACTTTGATGCAATTAGTTTGGCTATATATGCGGGGGAATTGCCGTCTGTGACTACCACCTCGTCCGCCGCGGCAGTATATATGGGAGTGCGCACGGCAAGCAGCTGCGCAATCCTTTGAGCTGCGTCGCCCGCAAGCAGAGGGCGCTCTGTATCGCCTTCAAGGCGCTTTATAAGCGTAGGCACTTCCGCCTGCAGAAAGAATATTTTTCCGCCACGCTTTAAATTGCTGACATTCTCTTCAGACAAGACGCAGCCGCCGCCCGTGGCTATTATAATGCCGCTGCGCGAGGAAATCTGCGCGACCACTTCCCTTTCTATCTCTCGGAAGCGCTCCTCTCCATACTTTGAAAATATATCGGCTATCCTGCCGTATTTTTTTACTATCTCCTCGTCGGTATCGACGCGCTCAAGCCCCGTAAGACGAGCAAGCTCTGCCGAAACGACGGTCTTTCCGCAGCCCATCATTCCGCAAAGAACGATATTCATAAAATACCCCGCAATTCAATTTTTATACGCGAAACTCCTCACAGCACATCTGTACTGTACTATGTATAAATCAGATTGGTGCGCATATATGCCGCAACTAACATTTCAGCCCTTTAATTTAAAGCTCTGTGCGGCAAGAATATAACTGTATTTTCCAAACCCGGCTATCGTGCCTGCGCACACATCGGATATGACCGATTTGTGGCGGAAATCTTCACGTCTGAAGATATTCGACATATGCACTTCGACGACGGGAATATCTACCGAAGCAATCGCATCGTGTATGGCATAGCTGTAATGAGTGAACGCACCAGCATTTAAAATTATGCCGTCGCACTCGGCGCACTGTATTGCAGTGCATATATCCCCCTCTGAATTGCTCTGAAAGAAGGAGCACTCGTCCTCTTTGAAGAAATCGGCAATCTCTGCGTTTATCTGCTCAAGCGTCTGCGTTCCGTACACGCCCTTTTCGCGCCTGCCTGTCATATTGAGGTTTACTCCGTTGATGAACAGAAATTTCATGCCCGTACCCCCTTTGAGTATTCGTTGAACAACTCCTTCGCCTCTTCGTCCTGCGGACGGCGGTCAAAGTAAATACATTCGGCATAGTATGCCTGATAGAAGAGCATGGAAACGCCGTTGACTATTTTTTTGCCGCACGCCTCGGCAATCTCTAAAAATGCGCTCTTGGGCGGCACATATATGAGATCTACCGCCGTATTGCAAAGACTTATGAGCCCCTTGCCCACGGGCGACATGCCAACCGTTTTGTGCATACCTATGCCTGTCGCGTTTATGATTATATCGTAGGGCTTGTCCTCGGTTTCAGCAAGCGCGGTAACGCCGAATTCTTCAGCTACGGCCGCCGACGAGGCAGGATTTTTATCGTAGACGAACACCTCTGCCCCGCAGTCCTTAAGCTTTTTTGCCGCGCTGCGGCCTGCGCCGCCCGCACCGAGAAGGAGCACCGTTTTGCCTGCCGCCTCCACTCCGTTGTTTCTGAGCATGAGCATAAAGCCGAGGCCGTCGGTGTTGTAGCCCTTGCGCGTGGAGCTTATAACGGTGTTGACCGCGCCGAAAGTTGCGGCATCGCCTTCGAGCGAGCTTAAAAAGGGAATTACGTCGAGCTTGAACGGTATTGTGACGTTGAACGCCGTATAATTTTTGAAGAAGTACTCCGCCCTGTCCTTAAACTCTTCGGGGGGAACGGAGATATTTTCATAGACGATATTTTTCCCGAATTTTTTAGCTATGAAGGTGTGCATTGCGGGGCTTGAGGACTGCGAAACGTCCTTACCCACTACTGTGAATTTTAAATTTTCCATAATCTTATCCTTTACGCTCTTTTTTGGCCTTTAAGGCTCTCTGCGCAGCGCGCTAAATAATCTGCGTACTCCGAAACGGGGAGCATAATCTCTTTGACTTTGCCTTCGCTTTCAGGTACGATAAGCGAAATTTCCTGCGATTTTACATTCTTTTTATCGTACAAAGCCATTCTGCACGCCTCGGCCGCGTTTTCGTAGGCGGGCACGCTTATCACTTTATTTAAAAGGTTTTTTAGAATTTGTGCATATTCGGGCGAGCATATGCCGAGGCTTTCGGCAATGAACAGCTCGTAGTACATACCAATGAGTACAAATTCGCCGTGCGACTTCCTCTTGTAGAACAGCTCGAAGGCGTGACCGGTGGTGTGCCCTAAGTTGAGAGTTTTTCTCAGTCCGCCCTCGCGCTCGTCAAGGCGCACGACCTCCGCCTTGTGGGCGATGCAGTCGAAAGTTATTTCCCTTAAAAACTCTGAAGAGCGCAGACGTGAAGAGCACTCAATAAGTTTTTCTAAAATGGCGGCATTGAGCGCGCCATACTTTATTATTTCGCCCAGGCCGCACCTTATTTCGCGCGCGGGCAGGGTGTTTAAGAACATAGGGTCAACCACGACGAAGTGCGGCTGATAGAAAGTGCCGACAATATTTTTTACATTGCAGAAATCTATTGCCGTTTTGCCGCCCACGGAGCTGTCCACTTGCGAAAGAAGGGTTGTGGGAATTTGTATAAGGCGCGTGCCGCGCATATAGAGCGAGGCCGCAAGCCCCGCAATATCGCCGACAACTCCGCCGCCGAAGGCTACCACCGTGCCGCCGCGCTTTAAGCCGAAGCTTAACATTGCCTTTAAAATTGCCGAAAGACGGCTTAAGTTTTTGCTGCCTTCGCCCGCGGGAAGCACATACAGCCCGCCTGCAGAAAAAATCCCGCTGAACAGACTGCCGTAAGTTGAATAGACATTGCTGTCCGTAACCACAAAAAACTGTCTGCCTCCGATAAGCTCCGGCACATATTTTTCAAAGGCGCCCTCGCCGCATAAGATGGTGCTTGTGCAGGTGGGGGTATCTATACTAAGCTGCCTTATTTCATAGTTCTGCATATCTTTTTATCACCTGAGCCATATTGTCGCCGCCGAGCCGCTCGCTTACAGCCTGCGCAACGGTGAAGGCAACCACGCTCTCCATAATTATTTCAAAGGCGCATATGGCGGCAACGTCGCTGCGCTCGCCCGCCGCTTTGCACGGCTCGCCCGTTACAAAATCTACGGTATCAAGTCCCTTCATGAGCGTGGGAATGGGCTTCATTGCGGCGCGGACAACAATATCTTCGCCGTTGCTCATTCCGCCCTCTATACCGCCCGCGTTGTTGGTCTTGCGGAAAAATCTGCCATCACGCATAAAAATTTCGTCGTGAACGGCGCTGCCGGGGAGAGCTGCCGCCTTAAAGCCGAGGCCGAACTCCACTCCCTTTACCGCCTGCACGCCCATCAGCGCGCCCGCTATTCTGCCATCGAGTTTTTCGGCGTAGGTCATACAGCTGCCGAAACCGCTCTTGAGACCGTGCACGCGCACTTCAGCCACGCCGCCTGCCGTATCGCCCTTTGCTTTCAGCTCGTCGATAAGGCGCATGGCGCGCTCCTCTGTATTTTTATCGAGCATAAACAGCGGGTGCGTCTTGCTTGCGGCAAGCTCTTCAAAGGCATAATTATTTTCGTCCTCAGCTCCGCAAACCGACCTTACATATCCGCCCACGCTTACACCGAGCGCAGCGAGGTACTGCTTTGCAATGCTGCCCGCGGCTACGCGTACCGCCGTCTCCCTTGCGCTGGCGCGCTCGAGAATATTGCGCGCGTCGGTCTGGTCGAACTTTAAAAGTCCCGAAAGGTCAGCGTGCCCCGGGCGCACTTTGGTGAGCCTGCGCACCGTTACGTCGCATTCCTGCGCGCTCATGTAGCCTTCCCAGTTTTTATAGTCTGCATTTACAATCATAAAAGCGAGCGGACTGCCGAGTGTGAAAGTGTTGCGCACGCCGCTGAGAATTTCTATTTTATCGCTCTCTATCTTCTGCCTGCCGCCGCGGCCGTAGCCGCTCTGGCGAAGAGCAAGGTCTGAATTTATAAGCGAAAAATCTATTTTTAAATTGGAAGGCAGCCCCTCTATTATTCCGAGGAGCGCCCTGCCGTGCGATTCGCCTGCGGTGGTAAGTTTCATATAATATCTCCGTAAAAAAACCGTTCGCTTTTTATAAAAAAATTGCAGATTGTGCAAAAATGGCAAGACTATTTGCCGCCCTGCGCGGCAGTTGCCTCGCCCTGCTCTGTCACCGATACAGTCACATCGCCGCCGTACATAGTTATAAACAAGCCGTCTTCCCCGAATGCGGCAAGGTCGGCCATAACAGAGAGCGAAGGACAGCCTTCGGCATTTTCTGCGCCGACGGATATTACCGAAATTGACGGCGCAAGCAGTTCTGTAAGCCTGGTTGCGCGCGAGCCTTCGCCGCCGTGCCCCGCCACCTTGTACACCTTACACGAAGTGAGGTCTATCTTCCTGCCCTCAAAGGAGAAGTACCCTTCGGGGTCGCCGAAGGACTGCATGCTCTCATACTCGGCGGCAATGAGCTCCAGCCTTTCTGAAGTGGAGTCGCCCGCATACAGCACGCCCGCGCCGCCATAGGAAAACCACATCACAGCGGAGGCTGCGCCGATATTTTCGGCAGTCGGGTCTGAATTCATTGCGGCGTACTCGGAATTTTCGCCCGTGTCTGACGACGGAGCGAGGAAAGTGAAAAAGAAATCACCGTAGGCTGCGCCCTCGCCATACCTCGAGATTGTAAGCTGCGCACCCGAGGCCTCGGCCGCAAGTGTAAACTGATAAAATTCTGCAGTTATGCGGCTGTTGGTGCTGTACGGGTAAAATATTTCACCGACCTCTTTGTTTTTGATTATCTCGCCAAGGCCGCCGCAGTGCTCGCCGTTGACAGAGGTGCATACAAGGTAATCTATTCTGTCTATATCCAGTCTGTTCAGTTCGGTAAGAATTTTGAGCGTGCTCGTATAACTGCCGTCGCCGCCGTCTATGAGCATAGTTCTGCCTTCGGGCAGTTCAGCTATGGCGCAGTCCGCCTGGCCTACGTCGAGGAAATGAAAAGTAAGGTTATTTAAGGGTGAGCGGCTGCCGGATACGATATAGGCCGTGAGGTACTTGAGCGGATAAAAGATATTTATTATTAAAAGTGCGGTTACCACTGCCGCCGCCACCACAACCGAAATTATTGCAGATATTGCCTTTTTGGTAAGATTAAGCTTTTTCACGCCATCCTCCGCACACACAAAGCGTATGGCTTACATTTTACACATTTAATGAATAATCTTAAACATTATTATACATAAGCATTTGCAAATTGTAAACACATTTTTTAATAAAAATATCTGCCGCAGGCACAAGTGCCTGCGGCAGATATTTTTTGGAGGGGAAATTTTATGTTTTTACGGTGCAAGCACCGCCTGTGAGCTTTGTAGCGGGCATATCTTTGAAATCTGAGGCTCAATAGAGCCTGCCTGATACGCGCCAAAAATTGTATTCAGACAGCCCGTCCTTAAAATCTGAGACCGCACTGTCTGCGCGCTGACCTGCGTAAAAGGCTGAGCTATGTTTCTGTTTACATTTATACTATAAACCGAAAATATTAAACTCTAACGATTGCTTTGTGAATTTTATGCGAATAATTTAAAAAATTATGTAACACAAAGCGTAGCCGCACGCCGGATTTTAAATTATGTGGCACAAAGAGCGATAAGCCGCCCCGCTGATATTGACGGGACAAAATTTGTGTGGTAAAATAAACGGAGATAAAGTAGCGGACAATGCCTGTAATTGCGCGCTGTTCATAGAAAAAACACAAATAATTTTTTCGGAGGGATTTTATGGGTAACCTTATTATAACTATCGGAAGAGAGTTCGGAAGCGGAGGCAGGGAATTCGGCAGAAGACTTTCCGATGACCTTGAAATTGCCTATTACGACAGAGAAATAATAGCCGGGATAGCCAAGCGCACCTCCCTTTCAGAGGAATATGTGCATCAGATTGTGGAGCGCAAGCCATATATGCCCTTCCCCATAACCACGGGCAGAACGTTTTACCCGCTGACAGACCCCGTTGTGGAACAGACTCTTTCCGTTTACAACGAACAGCACAACATCATACGCGAGATGGCAGAAAAATCTGACTGCGTGATAGTGGGCAGGTGCGCAGACAGAATTTTGAAAGATATGAACCCTTTGCGCATATTCGTATATTCGGATATGCCCTCGCGCCTTCAAAGGTGCCGCGA
>DVNE01000042.1 GCA_018714625.1 Candidatus Coproplasma excrementigallinarum | reverse complement strand
CCGCGGCCGAAACCCTTTTTTCTCCCCGCCCGTTACGGGCAGCAACTTTCAACTTGTTTACATAAGCGCATACAATTCAAAGTACCGCTTAAAACTTTTAATCCTTAAGTTTTTTAATTTCGGCATCGCGCTCTATCACCCTGTTCATGACGACGATAGCCTCTTCAACGGTCTGCGCCGCCGCATCAAGCCCTTCGGGCTCGTCCGCCTCCCTTTTGCCGTTTCTGTACTGCGCTATCTGCGCGCGCGCCTCCTCTACCATCGAGGCCACTCTTCCTATATCGGCATACCTCTCCTTGCTTGCCAGAAGCGTGCAGGCATAGGCGAGGTTATCGGCGCGGTAGAGCGTACTTGCGACGCTCTTTAAAAACTCAGTCCTGCCTTCGCCTGATTTAGTCGCAAGCGACTTTATATCTTCAAGCAGGGCGTTCAGCCTGCGCATTACTTCGGCGTGCCTGGGAAGACGCGTCTTTTTTCTTATGAGTATGAGAAGCAGTATGCTGACAGCTATTATCACGGCATATACGACATACTGCACTACGAGCGCGGCGACGTCGGGCGAGACTTCGGGCTGTTCTGAGGGCTGCTCCTGCGAGAGGAGCGCTGCAAGCAAATTAAACATTGCCGTCACCTCCCTTACTATTCTCGGTACCGCCAACCACATTTATCCTGCGCATTGAAGGTTCGGCGCTGTACTGCCTTATCGCCGAATAAATTATCTCCTTTACGGCATTTTTGGCGCCGGAATATGTTTCCACGACAGACCATGCGTAAGCCGTGCAACGCACGCAAGTTTCGCCGAAACTATCGAAAGTAACAAACGGTTCGGGCGTATTGAGTATCTCCTCCCTCTCGCTCAGCTTTTTGAGGATACATTCGCGCACCTTTGAAGCGTCGGCGCTGTACGATATGAAAAAAGGCAACTCGACGCGGCGGAGAGGCATATTGCTTTCGTTTACCAGCGTCTCTGAAAGCACATCGCTGTTGGGGATTATGACCTCTTCGTTGTTGAATGTGAGTATTTTGGTATTGAAAAGGCGGATATCCTGCACAGTGCCTTCGTAGCCGTTAATCATTATGGTATCGCCCTTTTTGAACGGCTTTGTGAAGATTATTATAACGCCGTTTGCGAGGCTGGCAAGGCTGTTCTGCAGAGCGAGCGCCACAGCAAGAGCTATTGCCGAGAACGCGGCTATTATGCCCGCCGCAGAGAGACCCAGCGCGCTGACAACTACTATTACAAGCGCTATATATAAAATTACCGTGATTATGGAAATTACAAAGGTTGCGGCGGCATTATCCAGCTTGCTTCTAAGTACGGCGCGGCGCGTTATCATCTGCACCAGCTTTAAAACCACAAGTCCGAGCAGTGCGAACGCGACGGCGCGGACAATTACAAGTCCGCCTTCGTATGCAAAGTTGGAAAAGAAATCTTTTACCGCCTTTAAAAATTCTTCCAAGGCATTTTCTCCTTTCGGGCAAAACGCGCCCGCTTTTTAAGTTTAGCATAAAATATCTGCCAAGGCAATATAATTATAATTTTTGCCGAAAAATTATTTTTATCCATACATCACAGCCTACGGACAACGGAAAACCGCGGCTCAGCTCCACATACTTATAAGGCAATGCAAAATTTATGGTCATTTTAAGCGCAACCTGCACGCAATGCCAGGCACAAAAACACAACATTCATAAAAAAGGCATACCCGCTTTTATTTTTGCAAAAAATATGATATAATTGTGCCATGAAAACTTTTGCTCTTAAAAAACTTAACTCGGCAAAAACCGCGGACGGCGTGGAGGCCGACCTGGAGGCCGCAGGCTTTGTACCGTTTGAAGAGAGCGGCGAAGAAGGGCTTTCGCTTATGACCATATTCAAATCGCGCGAAAAACACACTTCATTCAGACACAAGACGGACGGCGCTTATGTAAAGCTGCAATGCTTTACCTCGCCCGAGGGCGCTGAGGGGAGCGAGTTTATAGCCCTGAGCGCAGAAAAGCGCAGCGGCAGGACGCGCGTGCCGCTCTACTGCAAAATGTACCGAAAAAACATAGAATAATTAAAGCATATGTGCGGGGCAATTAAAATTGCCCCGCACATATCACTTATCTACATAAAATTTCAAAAACAGCGGCAGATATGCCTTAATCAATGCCTAAAAGTTTTAAAACGTTCTCTGTGGGCACAAAGGACTGCGTATACACGCTGCTTGCCGCAATGAGTTTGTTCTGGTCGTTCCCGCCGCCAACGTCCTTTACACCGACGGTAAAAAATCCTGCCGACCTGGCCATACGCGCGGCGTGGGGCGAATCTTCAATGACGGCGCATTGGTCTGCCGGCACGCCCAGAAGTTTCTGTGCGGCAAAGTACACGTCAGGGCCGTCGCTCTTGCTCACGCCAAGCTCTGTGCAGGTGCATAAAGCTTTGAAATAGTGTGCAATGTCCAGTCTTTTTAAAGCCGCCTCGGCAAGGTACCTGTCCGTAGCGGTGGCAATGGCCATAGGTATTCCGCGCTCTGAAAGCGCCTTCAAAAGTTGTTCAACGCCCTCTTTGAGCGGTATTGTTCTGCGGTAACCGTCCTCCATAATTCCGTTTACGCCGTCGGCAATCTCGTCAAGGCCCACTGAAAGCGAGTACTCCTCTTTTAGGTACTCCGCGCCGCCGCGCACTGTTTTAGGCAGAAAATGCTCTGCAAGGTCGGGCGCAGCCTCCACTCCCAGGCTTTTTAGATATTTTGCAGGGGCATTGCGCCACAGCCCCATAGAATCGAGTAAAGTTCCGTCGAGATCGAAAATTACAGCCTTCATACTTCCTCTTTCCGTGCGCACCCGCGCACAAACATTATTTTTGAATTGCACATCAATTTTACATACTTTTAAGGGCTTTATCAAGCAATTAAACGCTTTGCAGGCGTAAAAAATTTGTAATACGCCGCTTTTTGCGCAATACTTGCCGTCAAATAATTCCGTACCCAACACCTGCGCCGCACTTTTGCGCAAACTTATAACCAATGCGTGCATCCGAAGACAATCTGAACATAATGACGGCGGAGCGCGCGTTGCGCGCTCCGCCGTCATTTATATGGCATATTATTAAAACTTTTTTGCGGAAGGCAGATATCTTCTGCAAAGCAGACGGAATATACACACCGTCCGCACACCTTAATACCAATAATTTTTACTGGCAACTTTATCAGGCAGTTTTATACGGATTAACTTTATACGGGTAGCTTTTCGGGTTTTACTATTATTTTATAGCCGCAGGCGCTCAGCAGCCAGTAGGCGTCGTCCATAAGCTGATAGTCGTACTTTATTACGTCGCACTGTTCCTCAGGCACATTGTCGCGCGCGGCCACCATCTCCCTGAATTGTACAAGCCCCTCGAATGTGGTGAGGTTGCCGTGACGGCGAAGTTTATAGTTTTTGCCGTTGGTGTGGCGGAGCTTGCCATCGCGTAGCACAGTCTCGTTCAGAATACAGTCCTTTGTGGCGGGTATCATTCCCTTGCTGAGCATAAAGGAATTCCACCTGTAATGCTCCTGCACGGCCAGCGTGGTGCGCAGTGAGGGTCTGAAGTCCAGCGTATAGTACACTATCTTTTTGCCGTCCGCCTCCAGTCCGAGCGTTGCCGTGTCGGGCATATCGCCCTTTGCATAGACGGACATGTACTGCTCTTCAGAGAGCGGCGCGCCCTCATCTCCTGCGCGGCAGTAGTCAAGGCCTATCATATTCAGTTTTGAGCGCAGGCTGAGGCAACAGTACATACTGGACTCCCTCTCGAGCTGCGATTTTTTAATAAACCAGTTTCTGTCCGCCTGCACCCTGCAGTTTTCAATCAGCGCCTCGTCGACGTGCCCGCCTGCATTGGTTATGGCATACTCAAGGTCGTACACCTCGTTGCGCATATGCGCCATACGGAAGAGCGCGTCGCCCGTTATTTCGTCTATATTATATACGTCGTCGGCCTCGTTGGCTATGAAGTAGCAGCCTTCTTCCTCCAAAAGCGTCTGCTCCTTGCGGCAGCCGCGCACTTTTACAAATATTATAAGCCCGTCCGCTCCCCACTCCTGGCGCTTTTCCACAAGTTTCTGCGCCATATCTATATTTTCAAGGTCGGTGCCGAAGGCTATTATTATAAAGTTTGCGTCCTTTTTGCTGCGCGTGACCACGTGCTTTATAGAGGTATAGAAATCGGCGTCGTTTATGTCCAGACAATGGAATATCTCCTCCGCAGGCAGCGACGGCAGGGGGAGATAGTCGGCCTTGTCTATATCGTCCAGACCGTTTTTGAAGCGGAAGTATGTATGATTGAGATTTTTGTTACTTTCGGCGTGGTCCTTATCGAATATATGATAGCGCACCTTTTTGAGCGCAAGCTCCTCCCCGTCCCTGCACAAAAACTGGTTGTTTGCGACGGAGGTCAAGAACATCTGTCTGCCCGTATTGCCGAAGCCTATCATGCACACGTTTATCTGCGTATCTTCGCCCATTAGCGCCGTGTTATAGTCTATCTTTCCGCCGTCCATAAAGCGCGCAAGAGGATAGCGCTCTATAAAGTTGACGGCCATCTTTTGGTACTTGTTTACATAATGTATGCAACCGAAGGCGCTGGAGATTACGTCGGAGTATATCGCCTCGTAACGGGGGTCGCCGAACACAAATATTTTGAGGCGGGAATGGAAGTCCTTTCCGTCTGAAATGCGCTTAATGCCATCTATAAACGCCATACATATGGCTATATTGCGCTCTTCGCTTTCGGTATTGATGACGGCAACGCACTCCCTTCCATCCCTTTCAAGGTCGGAAAAGACGCGCTTTATTGCGCCGTCGGACTTTTTGGCAGATAAAAAGCACACCTTGTCGGAATAGAGCGCGGAACGCTCTGCCGAGGGGATGTCGTCCACGATAATCTTGCTGCGCTGTTTATCGCTTTTATAAATGTTTATGCTGTTTTTGTTGCAGCCGAAGATGTAGAGCTTGTTTTTGCGGGTAAACCTTGCCGCGACGGCCTCTTTGAACTGCCACAGCCGCTGACCTGCCACCGATAAAGTGAACAGCAGGGCGTTTATGCCGACGAGCGTAAAGCAGTAGTATATGGTGACCTTAAAAAACAGGCTGTCCTGCATGAGTGCGGTGATGGTTGATGTGGAGTACTTCAACACGACGAGGTTGATTATCTGATTGACCGCGCCGAAGAAGGCCTCAAAGAAGTCTGTACCCGCATACAGCTGCCCCATACAGAAGAGCGGTATGGCTATTATGTAGATTATGGCACATTTGCCCTTTTTGAAGCCGCGTATGAAGGCTATTCTGCCCGCCCTGTTTTTTATGGCGTAGCTTATTATGACGTACAGCACCTCTGCTGTAAGCAGTGCAAAGCACAGCGCTGTTATTATGTTTACGGCTACCATATCCTCTCCTCATTAAGGCAAATCCGCCCGCATATATGCGGCAAACAAGTTGTTTGCAGACATATAAACTATATTTTGCCCGCGCAATTTCACGCGGCTGTATTGCTTTTTGGTTTGGTTTACTTTATCTCCTGGGTGCAATTAAGCAATCGCGTTTTTGCGCCGCGCTATTTTTATTCGGCGCGCCGTTAAAGCGCGTTTACTTCCTTTTAAGCACGGCTAGTGTTGTGACGGCAAATTTTTATTCCAAAATATATTTTTACTTGAAAATAAGTAATTAATTTTAATGTCAACTCACTGTCAAACCACATTTCAGACATAGTCTGCGGGTTATGATTTACTTTTTAAAACAAATTTATTCAGAACCTGCCTTTTGAATAGAAGAAAAAATTCGTTTTTTCCGCCTACAGTATAAGCCTCATTCGGAACGAGGTAAAATCTATCGTTCAGAATGAAAAGTATGTATTTTTTATACTTATATAACAGGCATTTTTTGATGTGCTTGCATTGCTTTTTATCCACATAAACGCACCCGTTTTCCATTCGGATGGTATGTACCTTCTTCGTTCCTGCGAGAAAATATTTATCGTCATACCGTTGAAACGCAAAAGCCAGATATGAAAAAATTAAAAACAAAGCGGGAGCCAGCCATATCACAATCATAGCAAGCGGATAAAACAGAATGGCAAATACCGAAAGAATGATTGCAGGCAAAAGCAACACATAAAAAATATTTATAAGATTTTTATGATTATTGACCGCAATAGCTTGTCCGTTTACATAACCATAAAATTCTATCACGTTCTTTCTCCCTCACCGCAGTAATTTTTTATGCTTACATCAATTCTTAGAAAGCACGGCAACAGTTTCGCACCACTTTGTCTGCGGGAACATATCGTACGGCTGAACATACTTTAAAGTATAGGGAGTATTTGCGGCATATTCGGGGGTCTTTTTGAGTACGCCGCCCTCTTCCTTCAAAGTGCCGAGTATTATTCCGAGGTCGCGCGCAAGCGTTGCGGGGTTGCAGGATACGAGTATGACCTTGTCGGCATCGCTTGCCCTGACCGCCTCGCACACGGAGCGCTCCATGCCCTTTCTGGGAGGGTCGCACACGATAACTTTTTTCCTGCCAGCAAGCTGTGAAAAGAGCGCAGGCAGCTTTTCCTCCACCGTGCCGCAGATGTTGAACATTCTGTCCGAGAGGCCGTTGAGCTCTTTCAGCTCGTCCGCGCATGCCGAGGCCTCGGGCACGACCTCTATTCCGTAGGCCGCGGTGCAGGCGCGCGCAAGCAGCACCGTGAGCATTCCGCCTCCGCTGTAAAGGTCGGCGGCAACGCAGTCGCCTCCCGCCTCCTCAACAATCTTTTGGTAAAGCTCCGTTCTTACGCCGTCGTTCACCTGCAAAAAGGTGTTTGCCCCCGCACGGAACTTTATGCCCATATCCTCGGCCTCGAAAAATCCGTCTCCGCAGACGGCGGTAAACTCTTCACCGAATATGACGTTGCCCTCAGAGTTGTTTATGTTGAGCAGCAGCGTTACGTCGCCCAGGCGGCTCTTTAAAATTTCAGCGAGAGGTCTTGCGTCAACCTTGTGCGCGGCAACGAGCACGGCAATAAACTTTCCGTCCGCCTCCCTTACCGCAATGCGGCGTATATCGCCCCTGCGGGTGAGCTCGTCATAGCCTGTGAGGCTCGCGTCGCCTAAATACCTCTTCATGGCGGAGATTACGTCTGCGCACCAGCCTGCCTGAATGGGACAGTCGCTCACGGGGACAATGCGGTGGCTGCGCGCGGCGTAAAATCCGATTACCGTATTGCCGTCCTCATCCCTGCCGACGGGCAGTACAAGCTTGTTGCGGTAGGCATACTGCGCACCGCTCGGACGGGCGGGCAGCACTTCGGTATCTATTCCGCCTATTTTTTTGAGCGCGTTTTTTACGAGCAGCGTTTTGAAAGCCAGCTGCGAGGGGTAGTCCATATGCTGAAGGCGGCAGCCGCCGCACTTGCCGAACACGCCGCACTCGGGCGTTACGCGGTGGGGCGAGGGCTTTATTACGCGCATACACTTGCCGTACGCCGCCCCGCCCTTTACGGCGAGCACCTTTACCTCGGCCTCCTCGCCGTCGATACAGAAGGGGACGAACACCGAAGTGCCATCCTGGCGGAAGACCGCCTCTCCCTCCGTGCCGTAGCCCGATGCAGTTGAAATGAATACCTGATTTTTTTGCATATATAAAGCCGCCCTGCGCGTGCCGCGCAGGGCGGCACATTATTTGCTGAAATTCCGCCGCCGTTACTTTTTTATTTTGCCGACCAGTCTGTTCACCCACACCTGCGTTTTGAACATGACGTAGTCGTAGAACCATAAAAAGAGCGAACCCAATACGGCTATGAACAGCCAGATGTATTTATTTACAAAGTCAAAGAATGCCGAGTAATCCGAACCCGCCCCGAGCACGCCTTTGAATACAACGAGATATGCCACATACAGCGTTGCGTCGAACCATAACATTTTGAATACCAGCGCTATCCACCTGTTGAGCTTAAAGCGGAGCTGAAAGGCGTTGAACATAGGGTGCAGTCCGAAAAACATGACGAACGGCACGAGCGACCAGAACTGGCCGAGCGCGCCGAGCAGCACGGCAAGCAACACCGTGCCGAGATAGGCGAGGAAATCGCCCAGATAAAACCGCTTTGAAAGGGGCGCCATCAGCGCAACTTCGGCTATTATGTAGCCAGTGGCAACAAGCACGTTGCTGAGCACGCCGAGCGATAGAAAGATTGCCGCAAACGCGCAGGAGATTGCCGAGAGCGCAATCATAAAAGAGCGCGAATACTTTTGCTTTGGCAGCGGCTGCGGCCTTTCCCACAGCACAAACCTGCGCTTTTTTCCGCCGCGCAGCTGCTCACCCTCAGACTTCTGTCCGTCTGTATGGGAATTTGCAGACCCTTTCCCTTTAATTTGCGTACTGCTTTCAAGCAGGCCGAACTCGCCCCCGAAGGGGTCGTCCGCAGAATTTGCGGGCGGCAACGGCTGAACGGTACTTTTTTCCGCGCCGCTGTCTTTTTTGAGCCCGCGCTCCTCTGAAGGCTGTGCGCCGACCGCCTCGGACGTTTCCTGCTGTACAGCGCCGTCCTGCCCGCGACTTTCGGTTGACTTAGCCGCACCGTCTGCACCGTTCACATCGGTTGACTGTGCGCCGTCCTGCCCATCAGTTGCGGCATATTCCGCATCGTTTTTATTGTTGCGGCTGTTTTTATCATATTCGGGAGAGCGGTGTTTTTCTTCGGACAGTCCGCTTCCCTTGTCTGAATTTTTATTTTCCATACTGCCATTGCGGCACGCGCGCACTCAGAAAAGGCGCCTGGGCAGCCAGCTTATCTGCAACAGCTGCACAGCATATTGAGGCACATATTGAGCGCGCAGCACTGTATGCACCACGAGCAGAAGTTTCCGCCCATCTGCTCGTCTGAGGGCGACTGCATTGTCTGACCCTGGTATACGCCCTGCTGCCCGCCCGTGGGGTTTTGCGCCTGCTGCGAAGTGCTCTTCAGCCTTTCGTTGAGTTTGCGGTATGCGTCCTTGTATTTTTCGTTGTCCGGCTCGAGCTGCATAGCGATTTCGAGCTGTTTTTTACTTTCGTTCATCCAGCTCTTTTTATAGAATACCACGCTCTGCAGATAGTGCCAGCGGCCGTTTCTTTCGTTGAAAGAGTCGAGCACGCGCTGCGCTTCCTGAATATCACCCGAACGGATGCACTCCTCCACTTTTTCGAATGAAGTGCCGCCGCCGGACATGTTCGGGTCTTCAGAAAGTTCGCTCATAAGCTCGTTGTATGCTGTATCGAGCTTGGTTAGCATACGGGCAGCCTCGTTGCCCTCTTCGCCGTCCTTGAAACGGTCTTCAAGATATTTTGCGCGGAGGCGCGAATACGCCTCCTTTATATCGTCTTCAGTTGCGCCTTCAGTAAGGCCTAAAAGTTCAAGATTGGACTTCTTCATTTTTTTTCTCTGTTCTCCCGCAGGCGGCCGCACCGTATACAAGTTCGCGCGTTTTTAGCGGTATGCCGCGCAGAATTATATTATCGGTCAGGTCGTGATTGAAATAAAATTTTATGTTCGCCAGGCGATAGCGCATATCCGCAAACAGACTGTCGAAAATAAAAATCAGCTCGCTCTCCTGTTTTTTTACAGCCTCCGCCCTGGTCTTTGCTCCGTAGGCAATGTGCAACACGTTATACCTGCCTTTTTTTACGTCTTTATCGTAGTCGTCGAGCGCGTCCGCAAGGTATATCCACTTGCCTATCGCGTACATCAGCGCCGAGGTATGCTCGGTTGCGTATTCGCCGAGTACGTATTCAGAGAGCTTCTGCATCATAACCGCCGAAGGTTCGCACGCCATATCTATAATGGCGCAGCCATCCTTTTCGAGCGCGGCCTGCGCAGCCATGCCCTCCTCTATTATGCTTATTACGCGCGGATGCTTTTTAAGCGCGCGCTTATAGCCCTTACTGTAAAGAAATCTGAGTACGCCGCGCGCTTCGCCGTCGGCCTTGTCGTCAGAAAACTTCTGGTACGCAAGCGCCGTGTTCACGCAGGCCAGCAGACGGGTCACTTCGTCGCGCTCGGTCATAGGCCGCCTGACTATGGGGTGAAGGGGACAGCGCCTTTTTACTATTTTTACGTCCTTGCCCATTATGTTGTGCATAAGGGCAGACATAAAGGCTATATCGTATGTGAGCGCCGTGCGCGCAAGCTGGCCGCACTCTGCGCTGATTGACCTGCATACCCCGCAGTACAGCGCCTTATACAGCGTTTCGTCCTTTATGAAGAGGTATGGTCTGTCTGGTCCGATATATCCGAACATATTAACACCTTAAAGCTGGTAAAAACCTATTTTGCGGTATACCTTTGCAAGCGTGGACGAAGCCACTTTATATGCCTTGGCCGCGCCCTCTTTGAGCACGGAGCTTAAGTAATCCTTATCGGCAAGCAGACGTGCCTGCTCCTTCTGCAGAGGTACGGTCTTTTCTGCGACGGCCTCGCCTACGGCAAGCTTGAAATCGCCGTAGCCCACGCCTGCAAATTCGCGCTCGGTCTCCTCTATGCTCTTGCCCGTAAAGGCAGTGTATATAGAGATAAGATTGCTTACGCCGGGCTTGTTGTCGGGGTCGTAGCGTATTTCGTTTTCGCTGTCGGTCACGGCGCGGCGGAACTTGCGTAGAACCGTATCCTTATCGTCGCTTAAAAATACCGTGCCCGTCTGAATTTCAGAGGACTTGCTCATCTTCTTGGTGGGCTCTAAAAGGTCGCCTATCTTTGCGCCGACCTTGGGATATACGCCCTCGGGCACGACAAACGTGGGGGAATATATGTTGTTGAAACGCGTGGCAATATCGCGCGTGATTTCAAGGTGCTGGCGCTGGTCTATGCCCACGGGCACGACGTCCGCCTTGTAGAGAAGGATGTCCGCCGCCATGAGGACGGGGTAATCCATAAGCCCCATGTTTATATTATCGGCGTGTTTTGCACTCTTATCCTTGAACTGCGTCATACGCTCCATTTCGCCGACATAGGTGAAGGTATTGAGCACCCACGCAAGCTCTGCGTGGCAGGGCACGTGCGACTGCACGTACAGCGTGCATTTTTTTGGGTCTATGCCGCACGCCATATACAGCGCGAGCACTGCAAGGGTATTTTTGCGCAGCTCCGCGGGCACCTGCCTCACCGTTATGGCGTGCATGTTGGCCACTGCAAAGTAGCAGTTGTATTCGTCCTGCATTGCAACCATATTGCGTATTGCGCCGATGTAGTTGCCTATGGTGAGCGCGTTGGTGGGCTGCACTGCAGAATAGAGCGCCTTTTTTGCCTGCCCTTCGGGCGATAAAGTAACTTCTTCCATAATATTACACACTTTAAATAAAAAAAATTAAAATCGGCAATGTAAAATTTTTACTATATGAAAATATTTTAGCATAGTAAAGCGTAAAAAGCAACGCTATTTTTCACTCTTTTGGTACAATCACCAAAGTTAACCCAAAATTACACCGCGCTTTCACCTTTTTGCACAAAAAACTGCGCGGTTTATGGCGAAAATTCCGTCAGCAAAAGCCGATAGGACTGAAAATAAAAAAGGGGCAGACGCCCCTTTGCTTAAAAATTCTGAACTAAAGTTATGCACATACCGTTAAGGCGCAAAAGCCATAAAATTGCTGCAAAAACTGCGCAGCGGCTTTATATTTCAACGCGGACGAGCCTGTCGCCCATAAACCTTACGAGCGACCTGACGCCCAGCCGCCTGAGCTTTGCGCACGCCTCGTCGAAGCCTGCGCCTACGCCTGAAGCAGTGTGCGCGTCTGAAGAGAGCATAAACCTGCAACCGCGCAGAACCATCTCGCGTATGAGCCAGTCGGAGGGGTATATGCCGCCGCCATAGCGGTTGAGCCTGCCGAGATTTACCTCCACCACGGCGCCTGCGGGCAGATTTTCCACCGCAGAGAGGGCGGCCGCTTTATAGCGGAGATTGCCCTCGTCGAAGAGTTTATTTTCGCCGTTGAAACGGGTAATGAGGTCAAAATGGCCGTATATGTTGGGCGAAATGCCGTCCGCAAGCTCCTCTACCTCTTCATAGTAGCGCTCGCACGCGGCATACACGTCGCCGCCGAAAAATTCGTTCACGCCTTCGATAAACTTTTCCGCGCTGTCGTCCACTGGGATATAGCTGTCACCAACCTTCAGATAGTGGACTGAACCTATCGTATAGTCATATTCCGGCGGCAGTTCGCCGTAGAGGTCGAGTTCAACGCCGCCGAGTATGTATATTTTACCCGAATATTCCCTGCGCAGACGCAGTAATTCGCGCATATATGCGGGGTAATCCTTTATACAGTAAGACCTGTCGAAGTCGGTATATGAGTGGAAGGAAATCCCAACGGTATCCATACCTGAGGCAACAGCGGCCTTTACCATATCCTCCATTGAGCTCTTGCCGTCGCAGAAAGTGGTGTGCATATGCACGTCGGACTTTATCAACATAAATATTCCCCCTTTGAAATTTATGCTTATTTTACTTCATCCTCTCCTGCTTTACCTTTTTATCGACAACGTGGCGCGAAGCCAGCTGTGCCTTTATGTCGGAGGGCGTTATTCCGTACTCCACCATGAGCACAAGCACGTGGTAGACGAGGTCGGAAATTTCAAAAATTGTTTCCTCCTTGTCGCCGCCCTTGCCGGCTATGACTACCTCGGTGCACTCCTCGCCCACCTTTTTGAGGATTTTATCTATACCTTTATCGAAGAGGTAGGAGGTGTAAGAGCCCTCCTTGGGATTGACCTTTCTGCCTACGAGCAGCTCGTAGAGGCCGTCTATGCTGAAACCGTCGGCATCGGAATCCTCGTCCTCGAACACGGGGTTGGAAAAGCAGCTGTCCGTGCCGAGATGGCAGGCGGGACCGTCCTTTACCACCTCCACCACAAGGCTGTCGTAATCGCAGTCGGCAGTGATGGAGACTATGTGCTGGAAGTTGCCCGAAGTTTCGCCCTTAAGCCACAGCTCCTTGCGCGAACGCGACCAGAAGCAGGTGAGTTTGCGCTTCATGCTTATTTCAAGGCTCTCCCTGTTCATATACGCCACGGTGAGTACCTTTTTGGTGTAAAAATCCTGCACCACGGCGGGGATGAGCCCGTCTTTATCGAACACCAGTTTATCGAGATCCAAAAGCTTCATAAATGCTCCTTAAAAATTATTCGTCAGGCCATATATCGGGGTTAATTTTATTTTTTCTTTCAGACGCGCATATGTATGCCGTTTTCGGCAAGATAGAGCTTGAGCTGCTCTATATTTATTTCGCCGAAGTGGAAAACAGAGGCCGCAAGCCCCGCATCCGCTTGGGGAACGGTTTTGAAAAGCTGCAAAAAGTCTTCCTTTTTGCCCGCACCGCCGCTGGCTATCACGGGTATTTTCAACCTTGCGCACACCTTTTGCAACATTTCGCAGTCGAAACCGCCCTTGACGCCGTCGGTATCTATGCTGTTGAGCACAAGCTCGCCCGCGCCCTCTTCCTGGCCGCGGTACGCCCACTCCTCTGCGTCTATGCCGGTGTTGATTCTGCCGCCGTGCGAAAAGACGGTGAATTTGCCGTCTACGCGCTTTACGTCCATGGAGAGCACTACGCACTGGTCGCCGTACAGTTTGGCGGCGCGGCCTATGAGCGTGGGGTCGGCTATCGCGCCCGAATTTACGCTTACTTTATCCGCTCCGCACTTTAAAACCCTGTCGAAATCGGCGAGCGAATTTATGCCGCCGCCAACGGTTAGGGGTATGAATATGCAGGAGGCCACCTCTTTGAGCGTATCGGTGAACAGCGAGCGCCCCTCCGCAGAGGCGGTGATATCGTAAAATACCAGCTCGTCCGCACCCGAGAGATTATACTTCTGCGCGAGCGCCACGGGCGACTCAACCTCTTTTATGCCCTCGAAATTTTTTCCCTTTACCACCATGCCGTCGCGCACGTCGAGGCAGGGGATTATTCTTTTAGCTAACATCCTGACACTCTTTTATAGTCTGTTCAAGGTTGAGCACTCCGTCGTAGAGTGCCTTGCCGAGTACTACGCCGCGCACGTTCATGGCGGCGAGCTTTTTGATTTCTTCAATGTGAGTTATTCCGCCCGAGGCAATTATCCTCATTCCCTTGATTTTGGTGAGCTCTTCATAGACGGCGAGATTGGTGCCGCCGAGCATTCCGTCGCGCGAGATATCGGTGTAAATTACCGTATGCACGCCCACTTCGTGCAGTTTTTTGCAGAAGTCGATGCCGTCCTTGTCGGTGACCTCCTTCCAGCCGTGCACGGCAACTTTGCCGTCAAGCGCGTCTACCCCCACGGCCACCTTGCCGCCGAAAAATTTTACGGCGTCGACTACCAGCGAAAAGTTTTCCACAGCCGCCGAGCCGAGTATTACCCTGCTTACGCCCGCGCTTAAATACTGCTCTATGCGCTGAAGCGAACGGACGCCGCCGCCCGCCTCGACATACAGTCCCGTTGCGTCGACTATCTTTTTGATGATATCCTTATTTATGAGCTCGCCCTCGAGCGCGCCGTCGAGGTCGACGACGTGCAGGCAGGTTGCGCCCGCAGTCTTGAATTTGCGCGCCACATCTACGGGGTTGAGCGAATATATCGTCTCCCTCTGGTAGTCGCCTTGCGCCAGCCTTACGGCGTTGCCGCCGCGTATATCTATTGCGGGATAAATTTTCATTGCAAATGACCTCGCAGATTTTATTTACCTTATTTTTAAAGAAGGCCGCAATAATTGCGGCATATGTGCCACTCTTTTTGATTTACAGCCGCTGTCTGCGGCTATATACACGCGCCTGCGCACATTTCAAGCCGCGCGCGACAATAAAAACTTCAGGAGTTAAACCCTTTAAAGATACGCCCGACGACAAATTAAAGCTCGCTGAAGGCGCGCAGTATTTTAAGGCCGACAGCGCCGCTCTTTTCGGGGTGGAACTGAGTGCCGAACACGTTGCCGCGCCCGACAGACGCCGTTATATCTATGCCGCCGTACTCCGCCGTTGCCGTTACAGAGCCGCTGCAACCCTTTGCGTAGTAGGAATGTACAAAGTAGACATACTCCCCGCCCGTAAGGTACTTATATATGGGCGAAGGGCGCACAAACGAAAGGCTGTTCCAACCCATGTGCGGCACTTTTAATTTTTGTTTTAAATCGGGTTCGATGGGGCATACTTCGCCCTCAATCAGACCAAGGCCTCGGTGTTCGCCGTATTCAAAGCTCCTTTCAAACAGCAGCTGCATACCCAGGCAGATGCCGAGCAGCGGCTTGCCGCCCTCAACCTCCTCCTTAATAACAGGTATAAGGCCGCTCTTTTCAAGCTTATCGTACGCGTCGGCAAACGCGCCCACGCCGGGCAGAATTATTGCCGAGCTATCCTTTATAACCTTTTCATCTGCGGTGACAAGACTTTTTGCGCCTATGTATTTCAACGAGGCGGCGAGTGAAAAAAGGTTGCCAACGCCGTAATCTATAACCGCTATCATAACAGCCCCTTTGTTGTGGGCAGCTCGTCCGCGCGCTCAGCGTCGAGCGAGACGGCCTGCGCCATTACCTTTGCAAAGGCCTTGAACACGCCCTCTGCCACGTGGTGATTATTTTCGCCGTACAGCTTTTTGAAGTGCAGAGCCATAGGACAGGCGCGCGTGAATGCAAGGAAAAATTCCTTTACAAGCTCGGCGTCCATATCGCCGAGGCGGTATTCATTGGGGAAACTTACATCAAAGTTGAGCACCGTTCTGCCGCTTAAATCTGCGGCGCAGAGTATGAGCGCCTCGTCCATGGGCAGGGCCGCCCAGCCGTAGCGGCGTATGCCGCGCTTATCGCCGAGTGCCTCTCTGAACGCCTCACCCAGGGCTATGCCGCAGTCCTCGACGGTGTGGTGGCCGTCCACGCGCAGGTCGCCCGCGCAGGAGAGCGAAATTTCAAACCCGCCGTGACGGGCAAACTGTTCGAGCATGTGGTCGAAAAACCCGCAGCCCGTACTTATATTATACCCCCCTTTGCCGCCGATTGCAAGGGTAAGTTTTATATCCGTTTCAGAAGTTTTTCTTTCAACGCGAGCAACTCTCATTGTTTTGCCTCCACGAGTATTTGCCTTACGGCACCCAAAAAACTTTGCATCTGTCTGTGCAAACCTATGGTGACGCGGATAAAATCAGATATTCTTTTGTCACCGAAGTGGCGGACGAGTATGCCACGCTCCTTGAGCTGTTTATAAAGCTCACCGCCGTCCGTACCGCTGCGGCGCGCGAGCAGGAAGTTTGAAAGAGAGGGCAGCACCTCAAAGCCTAGCTCTTTTAATCCTTCAAAGGTGTATTCGCGCACGGCGCGTACCTCAGCCGTACAGCTTTTGAAATAGGCCTCGTCCTCCAGCGCCGCAACCGCGGCAAACATACTCATTCTGTTTATATTGTACGGATTTAACGAACAGCGCACCGCCTCCACCTCGGCCGCAAGCTCTTTGCAGGCAAAGCAGAAACCTACTCTGCCGCCCGCAAGCGAACGCGACTTGGACAAAGTCTGCACGACTATGAGGTTATCGTACTTTTTTACGAGGGGCGCGGCCGACTGCCCGCCGAAATCTATGTAGGCCTCGTCAATTATGACGAGGCGGTCTTTGTTCTGCAAAACCAGCTCCTCCACCTTTTCTACGGGGAGGAATATGCCCGTCTGGGCGTTGGGATTGGCTATGCACACGGGGCAGGCGAGAGAGGCATAGTCGGATACGGCTATGGTAAAGTCCTCCCTGAGCGGAACGACCGTGGAAGATATGCCCATGAGCGAGCACAGCACAGGGTAGAACCCGTAGGTGACGTCGGCAAACGCCACTCCCTTCTGAACACAGAACGCGCGGAAAATATTGGCGAGTATTTCATCCGAACCGTTGCCGCAGCTTACATTCTGCGGCAGAAGTCCGTAAATTTTTGCCGCCGCACTTTTTAAAGGAGCGCAGGACGGGTCGGAATAGAGATTGAGCTTTTCTGCCTGTTCCGCCGCCGCAGCCACCGCCGCGGGAGAGGGCGGAAAGGGACTTTCGTTGGTGTTGAGCTTTATGTATTTTTTATCCTGCGGCTGTTCGCCGGGGACATAGGGCTCGAGCGCCCTTAAATTATCGCACAAAAAACGGGACATTTCAATTACCCCCATAATATGCCGCATTCTTTTATTTTTTTCTGCGACATATTTTGCATTCACGCCATATATAGCAACTTATGGGTTTAATGTTTTGAATGGCTGCGCCATACCTGCCGCCCATATATGATTGGCCACGCAAAGGAATTGACCGCGCGAGAGCTTACTTTTTTACCCTGACCTCTACCGAGTGCGCGTGGCCATACAGCCCTTCGCTTTCGGCAAAGCCGGTGACAATATCCGCCGCCTTGTCCAGCTCCGCCTCCGTGTAGTAGATGTAAGAGGACTTTTTGACAAAGTCGTCCACCGAGAGGGGCGAAGAGAATTTGGCCGAGCCGCCCGTGGGCAGGGTATGGTTGGGGCCTGCGTAGTAGTCGCCGAGCGCCTCGGGCGTGTATCTGCCGAGGAATATCGAGCCCGCGTTCTTTATGAGCGGAAGATAGTCGAACGGGTTGTCCACGCACACTTCGAGGTGTTCGGGCGCAATCTCGTTGGATATTTCCACCGCCTTTTTTACGCTTTCGCAGATAATTATTTTGCCGTTGTTCTCTATCGAGGCGCGAGCAATGGCCTCACGAGGCATAACGGCAAGCTGCTTTTCCAGCTCTGTCTGAACGGCGAGAGCGAGCGTCTTGCTGTCCGTCACGAGCACGGCCGAGGCGAGCTTATCGTGTTCCGCCTGTGAAAGAAGGTCGGCCGCAACATATACGGGGTTGGACTTGCCGTCGGCTATGACGAGTATCTCTGAAGGGCCTGCTATCATATCGACGTTGACAAGGCCGTAGACCTGCTTTTTGGCGAGCGCGACGAAGATATTGCCCGGGCCGACTATTACGTCCGCCTTAGGAATGGTTGCCGTGCCGTATGCAAGCGCAGCTATCGCCTGAGCACCGCCGACCTTGAAAATTCTGTCTGCGCCTGCGACTTTGGCGGCGTACAGAATTTCATTTTTGACCTTGCCGTCCGCCTTGACGGGCGTAACCATTATAACCTGACCTACGCCTGCAATTTTGGCAGGGATTATATCCATCAGGACGGTGGAAGGGTAGCTTGCCGTGCCGCCGGGCACGTACACGCCGGCAACTGCCACGGGCGTATATTTCTGCCCGAGTACCACGCCGCCCTCCTTTTTGATTTCAAAGCCCGTCTTTACCTGCTTTTTGTGGAAAAACGCAATGTTTTCCGCCGAGGCGCGCACAATCTTTTTATATTCTTCAGAGAGCGCGCTTTCAGCCGCGTCCATCTCCTCTTTGCTGACCTCGAGCTCCTTTACCGCGCAGCCGTCGAATCTGAGGTTATAGTCGAACAGCGCGTTGTCGCCGCGCTTTGCCACGTCCGACACTATCGCGCGGACGGTTGCCTCGTACTCGGCGTAGTCGTCTATCTTGCGGCTTAAAATTTCCGTCGTGTTGTAATCTTCGTAAATTTTAATCATCGGGTATCTCCTTTTTAAGGCGCGCAACGGCGGCGTCCACCTCGTTGCGCTTGAACTTATAGCGGGCTTTGTTGGCAATGAGGCGCGCGCTTATGTGGAAAATTTCCTCAAGCACGCACATATTGTTCTCCCTTAAAGTAGTGCCCGTCTCCACTATATCCACAATTACATCGGAAAGTCCGAGTATGGGTGCAAGCTCTATCGAGCCGTAGAGCTTTATCACCTCTATATCTCTGTTCTTGGAGGCGTAAAACTTTTCCGCCACCCTCGGGAACTTGGTTGCAACGCGCAGGGGGCGCGAAGTATCCTCCCTGAAGCCGTTTACCGAGGCCACGCACATTCTGCACTTGCCCGTCTTTAAGTCGAGCAGCTCGTACACGTCGGCCTGGCTTTCGGCAAGAATGTCCTTACCAGCTACGCCTATATCGGCAACGCCGTGCTCTACATACACGGTTACGTCCGAGGGCTTTACCCAGAAGTAGCTCACGCCGCTCTTTTCGTCCGTGAATACGAGCTTGCGCGTATCTTTGAGCATATCTTCGCAGGAATATCCCGCCTTCTCCAACATTTTATAAACTTTTTCGCCCAGTCTGCCCTTGGGCAATGCCACGTTAAGCATATAAATATTCTCCATCAGAGTGCGGCCTGCCCGCGCTCTGTATGCAATCAGATTTTTACCGTTCTGCAGAACTTCATGCCCGCAGGCGGCTCTGTTGCGGCGCGCACCGAAAGTCCCTGCTTTACAAGCTTTTCAACCTCGGCATACACAGCCGCGCCGTCCTGCCCCTCTTCATACAAAAGCAGGACATCCGCATCGTAATCGGACTGGCTGCCGCTGTAATAGGCGAGCTCGTCGGGGTAGAGCGCAAAACCTATGCCGCTTTTGCCTGCGCCGAACTTATTTACAAGGTTATCGTACCTGCCGCCCGAAAGAACGGCGCGCGGCGACCTTTCGGTATAGCCCTGGAAGATTACGCCGTTGTAGTAGTCGGGATCGTTTACGAGCGAGAAATCGACTTCAAAACCGCCCTTGCCGCACTTTTCAAGCTCGGAGAGCACGCGCTCAAGCTCGTCTGCGGCGGCCATGCACTGCGGCGAGCCGCCAAAACTTTTGCGCAGCGCGTCTATCTTCTGAGTATTGCTGCCGCCCGCGCCTATCACCGAGCGCAAACCCTCGGCCACCTCTTCGGATATGCCGGAAGAGAGGCAGGCCGACTTCATATCGTGCAGATTGCGCGAACGCACGCAGTCCATAACCGCCTCGGGCAGCGCGTCCATGCCGCAGCTTTGAGCTATTCCGCCGAGCGCGCCCATGTGCGAAATTTCCATTACGCCCTTGCCGCCCACGGCCTTAAGGCTTTCCGCCGCAAGCGCAAGCGCCTCGAGCTGACAGTAAGCGTCCACATCGCCGACAAGTTCCAATCCTATCTGGCCTATCTCCCTGAACTGGCCGCCAGGACTGTAAGGGCGGTAGACGCTTTCACGATAGTAGAGCTTGCGCAACCTGTCCTTCATGCCCTTGCAGTTGCGCACGATTGAGAGCGTGACGTCCGGCTTGAGCGCCAGCAGACGGCCGCTTCTGTCGCCGAAGGTGATTATATCCTTGCTCTGCAAAAAGTTGAGGTTTTCGGCATACAGCGAATACTCCTCGAACCGCCGCATCATAAAGCGAGTGTAGCCAAAACTTTCAAACAGCCCTTTGAGATACATATAGAGGCGTTCTTCCTCGCTAAGGTTAAGCTTCATCGGCCCCTTTTGCCTCCTCTTCCTCCTCGGCCATTCCGTACTTTTCCAGCACCTCGCGGTAGCCGCCGCTGCCGTGTCTTATGCAGCGCGACACGCGCGAGAGCGTAGCCGAAGAAATATCAGTTATTTCTATAATCTTGTTGTATGTATATCCCTTTAAAAGCAGTTTTGCACACAGCAGTCGCTGGGCAAGCTGCTCCACCTCCGTATAGGTGCAAAGGTCGGCGAGCAGACGCGCAAAGTCGCCCGCGTCGGATATGGCGGCAAACACCTCGCACAGGTCGCGATGGGCGTGCTCCCTGTCAAATTTCCCCTTTTCAGATTTTTCCATAGTCTTTCTGCCTCGCTTCTTTTGGAAGTTGTTACCAACTATTTTACTTTATCACTTTAAATTTGTAAAGCGTTTTAGCGTCAGACTGGAAAATATTATAAAATAAATTGGGTTAAAGTAACTTTTTTGCGGCAATTTTTAGCCTTTGGGCTTAAAGCAGGCTGAAAGCGGCAAGCAATTCCGCGCCTTAAAATCAGGCGTGCAACCGCCGCGCCGCGCAAGCTTTATGGCAACCCGCGCCGCTGAAACTGCCCTCCACGCAGATTTTGAACAAGCAATGCGCCGCGCGCAAAAATTGCGCGCGGCGCATACAGCATATACCGCAAACAGTATTATATTCAAATTACCGCTAAAGCGCAAACGATATCAGGCGGCCTTTGAGCGGTTTGCCTTACTCTTACGCCACAGGCGTATAAATATTTTGGATATTTCCACTGCAACGAGCGGGAAGAGCGCAAGCGCAAGCACTATCAGATACTGGTACCATTCAAGATATACAAGCCTGAAGAAGTCCATCACGCCGGGCACAAGCGATACAAACGCCACTATTGCAACTGAAGCCACCATTGCGCCATAGAGGAATTTGTTGTGTCCCTGACCGGGGCGGAAGACGCTGTCGTAATTGGAGCGCTGGTTGATTGCGTGCACGAGCTGCGAGAGGGCGAGCACCATAAAGGTCATCGTCATTGCAGTACCCTGCGTCTCCTCCTCGGTAGAGCCGAAGCACAGCTCGGCTATACCGTACGCCGCGAGCGATGCGGCCGTTATAAACAATCCGTGCAGGACTATCCTTATTATAACGCCCTTTTCAAACAGCGTACCGCTCTTTACCGGTGGCACTTTCATTATGTTTCTGTCGGCGGGGTCTACGCCCAGCGCTATTGCGGGCAGCGAGTCCGTTGCCAGGTTAATAAGCAGTACGTGTATTGCTAAAATAGGGTCGGGCCAACCGAAACAGAAGGCAAGGAAGAGCGTGAGTATCTCTGATATGTTGCCCGCAACGAGGAACTGTATTACCTTTTGTATGTTGCGGTAGACGCGCCTGCCCTCGCGCACAGCATGCTCTATCGTGGTGAAGTTATCGTCGAGCAGAATCATATCTGCCGCCTCTTTGGCGACGTCCGTGCCCGTTATGCCCATCGCAACGCCTATATCGGCCTCTTTGAGGGCGGGGCTGTCGTTTACGCCGTCGCCCGTCATTGCCGCAACTTCGCCCGTGCGCTTGAGCGATTTTATTATGCGCAGCTTATCCGAAGGCGAAACGCGCGCAAACACCACGCATTTTTTCACCGCCTCGTCGAGCTGTTCGTCCGTCATTTCGTCCAGCTCCGTGCCTGTGATTACCGTATTGCCCTGCCTGAATATGTGCAGCTGTTTTGCTATGGCTAGCGCCGTAACCTTGTGGTCGCCCGTTATCATTATTACGCGTATACCCGCCTCGTGGCAGGTCTCTACCGCGCTTATTACTTCCTTTCTCGGCGGGTCTATCATGCCGACTGCACCGACGAAAGTCATCCCGAACTCCACGTCGGCCGTTTCGTCCTCGGGCACTTTATCCAGCCTGCGTTCGGCAAAGCCGAGCACGCGGAGCGCCTCGTCAGACATCTTGTTGCAC
The DNA here is from genome assembly GCA_018714625.1 of Candidatus Coproplasma excrementigallinarum. GTDB lineage: Bacteria > Bacillota > Clostridia > Christensenellales > Borkfalkiaceae > Coproplasma > Coproplasma excrementigallinarum. Next base: position 32,201 of record DVNE01000042.1, on the reverse strand, counting down.
AGCCCGAGTATGCGCTGTCTGTCGGCATCCGTCATTTCGCGCACGCCGCTCTCCGTGTACAGGTGAGTGCAGAGGGGCAGCATTTCGTCTACCGCGCCCTTGGTGTAGGCAATCAGTCCCCTCTCCATCCTGTTGAGGGTGGTCATTCTCTTTCTGTCCGAATCGAAGGGCTGCTCAAACAGACGGGGGTGCTCGTCTTCGTACTCTTCGGCGTTTATGCCGAACTTATCGGCAAAGAGTATGAGCGCGCCCTCGGTGGGGTCGCCCATGGTCTCGCCGGGGCGGTCGGGGTCGAACTTTGCATTGCCGCACAGCGCGCAGCCGTCGAGCAGAGGCGCGTATATATCACGCCCGTACTTTGAGGTGAGGTTTTCGGTGAGCGTGGGCGTGCCCGTTTCAAAGTCCTTGCCGACTGCAACGTGGGTGACCGTCATTCTGTTGAGCGTGAGCGTACCCGTCTTGTCGCAGCAGATAACCGTGGCGCTGCCCAGCGTTTCCACCGCGGGCAGGCTCTTTACCAGCGCGTTCTTTTTTGCCATTCGCTGAACGCCGAACGCCATTATTATCGTTGCCGTTGCGGGCAGACCTTCGGGAATTATCGATATCGCCAGCGATATACCGAGGAATATGAGGTTTATCCACTCCCTGCCTCGCGCGCGGCCTATTACCATTATAACCACGCACACTATAAGTCCGACCAGCGTGAGTATTTTGCCGACGGAGTTGAGCTTGCGCTTTATGGGCGTCTGGAAGTCGTCCTGCTTTTTGAGCATATCGGCTATTTTGCCGACTTCGGTATTCATACCCGTGCCGACAACCACGCCCACGGCGTTGCCGTACATTACCACCGACGAGGAGTATGCCATATTCACCCTGTCGCCAAGCGGAGCGTCCTCGGGCAATACGGTAGGGCCGTCCTTTGCCGAAGGAACGCTTTCGCCCGTGAGCGAGGCCTCCTGCACGCTCATGTTGTTGTCGTTTATAATTCTTATATCTGCGGGAACGATGGCGCCGTCTTCAAGATAGACTATGTCGCCGGGGACGATGTCGCTTGCGGGGACGATGCTCTCTTCGCCGTTCCTCAGAACGCGGGCGTTGGGAGCGGTCATCTTTTTCAGCGCGGCAAGCGCGTCCGCCGCCTTCTTTTCCTGCACCACGCCGACGGTGGCGTTGAGGACTATTACACAGAATATTACTATCGCCTCGGCAAGACCCTCGCCGTCTATGAACTGCATGACGAGCGAGAATACCATGGCGACAAATAAAATTATGACCATTATATCGGAGATCTGCTCCAAAATCATCTTCCAGATGCTCTTTTGTCTGACCTCGCGAAGTACGTTTTTGCCATACTTTTCAAGACGGGCAGCCGCCTCTTCGTCTGAAAGCCCCTCCTCGCTCGTTTCAAGCGTCTTTTCGACATCCTGATAGGTCATGGCGTGCCAGGGCCGTCGTTGCTGCTCTTCCATAAAGTGCTTAAAAAATCCTCCTGAATTAAAAATTTTTAAACGCAAAAAGGCATAACCATAAGGTTATCAACCTATGGCCATGCCTGCAAAATTTTTTATGCTGTTGTTATTCATTCGTGGGTTGGCGTCTTTACAGTCGCCCACACCTTCAGGCATTTTTAAATCCCCTTGCGTTTATTATGTGTAGTATTATAGCATAAATATGGCGGGCTGTCAATAACATTTTTTTGGCTCACCGCCCTACGGAAAATGGCGCGCACATTAGAGCTATGCGGCGAAAGCCACATACTGTATCAGAGTTTTGCGGCTAAAATCAAAAACAACTTCAACGTTTTGCGCTAAAATCAACGGCGGCAGGATATGTATATAGCGCTGAGTGGCGCTCAGCGATTTTTTGCCCTGCGCGAAAACAGCGCGATTAAAGCGGCAGGCAGAGCTACTGCGGCTATCACGGCATATACGGGAAGCCCTATTACCGCCTCAAACGCAACGCCCACTGCGGCAGCTGCGGCGGCAAAAACTTTTTTTACGCCCGCTCCGCCGGCCTTGCGTTCCGCGCGGAATGCTGTGTCTTTACGACGGAAATGAACACGCGGCTGCTCCGCATACATCACCCCGTCGCGCTCTTCAAGTTCGTAGACCTTCATTATAAAAACCTCACTTACAGTACTTCTCTTTCAGAGATACAATTTACTATATTATATGCGCCGTATATTGAGGTTTTTATAAGCGTAATTTAAAAAAAAGATAAAAGAAATTTTACGCGGCTTTCAGATTAAAAATAGCTGTTTGCGTTTACCGCTCCGCATTGGCGGACAAGGCTACATCATAGGTGCAAAAATCTGCAATATCGCCGTGAGCAATGTGCGCAGCGGACGGGTTTTGCCTTTTACATAATTGCGCTGAACACACTCGGGGAAGGTCGCCTCAAAGTCGGCCTCCAGACCGCGCATAACCGTTTTATCGTCTGTATAGACGGCGTTTTCGTACTGCTGAAAGAAGGAACGGAGGTCGAAGTTGGCAGAGCCTATTACCGCGCAATTTTCTATGAGCACAGATTTTGTATGCACAAACGCGTCGGACATTGTGTACACCTTTACGCCGCTCCGCGTGAGTTTATCGGCATTGTCGAGCGAAATGAGGTAGACATATGCCTTATCGGGCACACCGGGGAGTACTATGCGCACATCTACTCCGCTGCGCGCCTTTGATGTGAGCATGTTGGTTATGGTTTCGTCGGGGACGAAGTAGGGCGTCATTATCCACAGCCGCTCCCTTGCCTGAGAGAGTACGCCCGCATACACGTCACGCACGACAGGGTCGCGGTATTCAAGCCCCGAGGCATATGGAAGAAATATTCCGCTCTCCTGCTCTGTGCTTTTTAAAGAGGTCTCTGCCGCGGGCAGGTCTTCGGCACTGTCGGGCGAGCTTTCCGCGCAAACTGCGGGCGGGTTTTTCAAACGGTCTGAAAGATTTTCAGCAATGTCGGGCAGGGTCTCTATGCAGGGTTCTGCCGCCCTTTCTGCGCCCTCGGGCAGCTCCTCTGTACAGGGTTTTGGCGGGTTTTCCAGGCCGTCGGATTGCGTTTTGCAGGTAGCCTCTGCATTTATAAAAGTCTTTTCAGCCGCGCTTTCCAAATAGTCTGGCAGGTCTTCGGCACTGTCGGGCAGATTTTCCACGCCCTCTGCCGTATTTTGCTCCGCAGAAGAAACGCCCTCCTCCGCAGACTGAAGGAATGGAAGATAGTCGAAGCGTTTTCTGGTGACGAACTCCCACTGCCTTAAAAACATGAGCGTAAAGCCCTGGGCTGCGTCGCCCTCCATGCGCACGGCGTTATCCTTCCAGTAGCCGTAGAGGCGCTTTTCATTGACATACTCGTCGGCTATGTTTATACCGCCCGTATAGGCTATTCTGCCGTCAACAACTGTTATTTTGCGGTGGTCGCGGTAGTTCATGCCTATTTTATAAAGCGGCACAAGCTTGTTGAATGTGTACATCTGTATGCCCGCGGCGCGCACCTGCTTTTTGAGCGAGCGGGGAAGTCGGCCGCTCGAGCCCATATCGTCGTAAATTATGCGCACGTCAACGCCCGCGGCGGCACGCTCCTTAAGCACGCCGAACAGCCGCGAAAAGAGCGCGCCTTCGGCTATTATAAAGTATTCTATGAAAATGAACCTCTGCGCCGAGGCACAGTCGGCAAGCATATCGTCAAATGCGGACGCGCCGGAGGGGTAGTATTTTGCAGCGGTGTTTTTTACGGGCATATATCCCGTGGTGTTTTTGATATAAGCGCAGGCAAGCGCCGTTAATTTGGGCATATCCCCCTCCCATTTTTTAAGCGGGAGGTCTGAAGAGGCAATAAGTATTTTTTTGTAACGCTTGCGCGAAGAGCGGAAAAATATTCTTTCGTCCGAAAGAAAAAAGATTAAAAAACCTACGGGGAAGAGTACGAGTATGAGCATTATCCACACCGCTTTGGCGCGGCCGTTCTTTGAAGAGCCGAGAAGATACAGGCAGGTGACAATGTCCATAACGACGGAAAAAATCAGATACCAGCGGAAGGCGTTTACCAGCTGCAGGTGCAGAAAGACGAGCAAACCCAGCTGAAGGAGGGCAACAAGCAGTATGAGCATACCCTTCATTTTGCCTATGCCCTTGCGCTCGGTCTTTATTCTTATTATGTCGCCGTCGGGCGACTTGGGCATATGAGCGGCGTACTGACGCTTTAGTTTTCTGTTTTCAATGCGCATCTTCCGCCCCCTTTCCGCCGTCCCGGCCTGCGGTTATGCCCGTTATGAGCGAGGCCTCGTTGACAATGGATGTAATATTTTCCTTTAAAACTGTGGCGAGAACGCCGTACTTCTGCCCGTCCTGCACATACAGCTTGTTGGCCGTAAGTCCTGCTATCACAAAGAAAAGCACGCCCGCGCATATCAGCACTATTCCGCCTGCAAAAAACAGATTGGTAGTGGAATATGCCATAACGAACGCACCGTAGACAGCAAGAGCCAGCCCGACGAGCGCTATAAGCACCCCGAAAATCACGGCGCGCAGGAATATCATTCTGTGGGCGCGGCCGAGGAAGTTTAAAGCTACTTCAAACCGCACCTGAAGGAGCTGAAGCCTGTCCTTGCCCGCAATGCGGTGAGGGCGCGAAAAATTGATATGCACGATATCGCCATATTGCCCGTCGTCATATCTGCCCTTTACTTCCCAGCCGAAAACCTTGTAGATATTCAGAATTTCGTCTGCCATCCCGGCCTTTGCCGTTATGGCGAGCTTGTCATCTTCAAACTGCAGCCCGTCTGCCATAGGTACCCTTTACGCTCCTCACTGCGGGCGCTCCTCGCCCAGAAGTTCCTCTGTAAGTTTTAAAATTTTTCCGCTGTACTTTTTGCGCATCTTGCGGGCAAAAAAGTTATACACAAGCTTTGCAAAGCCCGCTATCGCCGCGCCATACAAAGTCCTTAAAATTTTATCCGATATCCTTATTATACCCTTTAAACGAACAATGTCCAACAATTCAGAAAAAATTTAAAGAAATTTCAGACGCCTATTGCATTAAAAGACTGCCTTAAAGATTGCGCTAAAAGGCCGCATTGAAAAACTGCCCTTAAAATGCTGCGATAAACATCAGACGCCGAACCGCTTTAAAAATTTATGAAAGCCGTACATGTTTACGCCCACGCACACGGCAAGGGCAAGCGCCGCCGCACCCAGAACGCCTATGACCGACCAGAACACGGCGGGGTAATCTGTATGCAGCTCTGCGCCGCGGCCTATGAACACAAATATTAAAAGCGCCGCAAACACCGCGCTGAAAGCTATCATAAATGCGCGTATGAGCTTGTTTTTACGAATGATATACTTCTGAATGAGGGCGGCATACTCCGCCTCTCTGCCTGCGGGGATGTCCGCACGCGTAAGTTTTGAAATTTGTCTGTAAGTCATAAATCCACCGAAAATTTTTTTAAAAGGGCGGCATATATGCCGCAATCAACGGCCGCACCGCATATATTGCCCTTCCAGTATACTGAAAGGGAATAAAACGAACTCGCCATTAAAGACGGATTTTGTATGCCTTGTTCCTCAATCCTCATTGCAATACAAAAATGGGAATTGTCCCTTCGTCGGCAGCGACAATTTACCGCAAAATACGCGCTTTAATGGTGCGCAGCAATTTAAAGCAAAAAGATGGCGGCAGATACGAGGCAAAGGCCGCAGAGCGTGCCCGGTAGCACGTTCAAGGACTTTAACAATGCAGATGCCTTCAGATTTTTGCTTTAAATCGGGCTTGTACTAATCCTTTCCAGTATACCATACGCAGACGGCCTTTGCAAGCACAGAATATACTTAAAAGCGTGCGGCGCGCATATTGCGCGCCGCACGCTTTAATTAAAATATAACCACGGCAAAACCATATCAGCGCACCGACACAAAAGTTTACGTCTGCGCCATTTTACACAGTTTTACACGCCGCGCAAACTGCACTTTTTGCGCGGAAAAATTACTTAAGGACACCTCTTAAGAGCTTTTCCTTCTTTTTGGTATAGGGCTGATAGCGCACGGGCAGGTCGAACATAGTACTCTTTGACATTATAGACTTGTTGTGGGTAAAGCAATCGAAGCCGTCCTTACCGTGGTAAGAGCCCATGCCGCTCATACCCACGCCGCCGAAGCCCATGTGCGAGGTGGCAAGGTGGATTATTGTATCGTTTACACAGCCGCCGCCGAACGGACAACGCGTTGTGAGCTTTTCCACAAACGCCTTGTCTGAAGAGAAAACATAGAACGCGAGCGGATGGGGCTGCGAGTTTATGTCGGCTATGAGCGCCTCATCGTCGTCATACGTGAGCACGGGCAGCAGCGGACCAAAAATCTCCTCGCCCATAACGGCGTCCCGGCGCGTTACTCCGTCCATAACGGTGGGCGCAATGCGCTGAGACTGAGGCTCGCGCTCGCCGCCGAACACTACTTTTTTATCGTCTATCAGCGAACATATTCTGTTGTAGTGCTTTTGCGAGATTATTTTGCCGTACGCCTCGTTTTCAAGCGGGCGCTCGCCGTACTGCCTTTTTATTTCGGCTATAATCTGCGATATGAGCTTATCCTTGACGGAGGAATGAACGACTATATAGTCGGGCGCGACGCAGGTCTGCCCGCAGTTTAAAAACTTGCCGAAAACTATGCGCCTTGCGGCAAGGGGTATATTGGCCGTCTTGTCCACGATGCAGGGACTCTTGCCGCCCAGCTCGAGCGTGACGGGCACAAGGCGTTCGGCGGCGCGGCGCATAACTTCCTTGCCCACCGCTACGCTGCCAGTGAAGAAAATTTTATCAAACGGCATATCGAGCAGCGCGGAATTTTCTGCCCTGCCGCCGAGGACGACTGCCACGTACTTCTCGGGGAATGTCTCCGAGATTATTTCAGCGAGCAGCGCGCTCGTCGCGGGCGAGTACGCCGAAGGCTTGAGTATGACGGTATTGCCGGCGGCAACGGCGTCTACAAGCGGGTCGAGCGAGAGCATGAACGGATAGTTCCAGGGGCTCATTATAAGCGTGCAGCCGTAGGGACATTTTTTTATATAGCTCTTGGCCACATACTGCGCGGGCGGCGTGGGTACGCGCTTATCGCGCGAAAAACTGCGGATATGCTTGAGCATATACGAGATTTCTGAAAGCGTCATTCCGACCTCGCACATATAACTTTCGAACCCGCTCTTGCCGAGGTCTATTTTCAAAGCTTCGAAGATGTCCTTCTCCCTTGCAATTATTGTAGATTTAAGCTTTTTTAGGGCGGCTATGCGCGCGCCTGCGGGCAGCGTTGCGCCCGACGAGAAGTACTCGCGCTGTTTTTCAAGCAACTCCTCTATCTGGGATTTTTCCATAATATGTTACTCCTTGATAAGGTAATATATCTTTCTGAGTGCCTTTGCGTCCATCAGCGCAGGCACGGGGTAAAGAGGATTGGCCTCTTTATCGGCATGGGCGGCGAGGGCGGGGATGTCAGCCTCGTCCACCTTAAGCTTTTCTGGTATATTCATGCTTTTGTTGAGCTCTTCAACAAAGCGTATAAACTGTTCTGCCGCCTCGCTGTCGCCAAGGTTAGCTTGGGCTACGCCGCTCTTGCGCGCAAGACGGGCAAGTTTTTTAGTGCAGGCGGGGCCGTACTCCCTTAAGACATACGGAAGAATGACGGCGTTTGCCAGGCCGTGCGGGGTGTTGTACTTTCCGCCGAGCGAATGGGCGACGGCATGCACATACCCTACATAAGATATTGTGAACGCAATGCCCGCGCAATATGCAGCGTACTGCATTTGCCTGCGCGCCTCACGGTTGTGTCCGTCTGCGTATGCCGCGGGCAGATTGGTGCGGATTATGCTCACAGCCTCCACTGCCATTTTGCGCGTAAAGCTGGTGGTCGAGCGGCCTATGTACGCCTCCACCGCGTGAGTGAGCGCGTCCATACCCGTGGTTGACGTTATGTGCGGAGGCAGTCCCACCGTCATTTCGGGGTCGAGCATGGCATAGTGCGGCGCAAGGCAGAACGAGATTATGGTGAACTTGTCGCGCGTCTCGTCCTCGGTTATTACTGCGGCAATGGTCGTTTCGCTGCCAGTACCTGCCGTGGTGGGTACGGCTATGAAGAGCGGAAGCCTGCCAAATACTTTGAGAACGCCGCGCATACTCTTTAAAGTGCGTTTCGGCTTTATTATTAGCAATCCTGCGCCCTTTGCACAGTCCATCGCGCTGCCGCCGCCTACGGCTATTATACAGTCGCAGCCGTCCTCACGGTAGAGTTTTGCAGCATCGGCACAGTTGGAAGTCGTGGGGTTTGCAACCGTACCAAAGTAGACGCTTGCCGCCACTCCCTCCGCCGCAAGCGCGGCCTTTATGGGCTCGCACAGACCGAGAGCGTATATATTTTTATCGGTAACTATGAGCGCGCGCCTCTTTCCGTTCTGCTTTAAAAGCAAAGCAACCTCGGCACTGCCCGACAGGGGCGTGGGCTGTCTGTAAGGCAACAGAGGTATAACCAGTCTGAACGCCGCCTGAAAGGCGCGGCAGTACAGCCTTGAAAACACATTCATCTGCGGCTTTATCCTGCGCCCTCCGCTTACGGCCGCCGTGAGGGCGGAAATGGTGAGCAGATACTGCGCCGCATAGTAAGTTGCAAGGCAGAGCCCCCTGTAAACCTCTCCGCCACCCGCAAAAGTATTGAGAGTGAGGAAAAAATCAGAGATAAAGAAGAGCACTGCACCGCCGATTACGCACGCGCGAAGGCGCACGGGCAGAGTGCCATCCAATGCCGCTCCCGCCGCTCTGCCGAGCATTATGCTTATTATTACCGCGTATACAATCACCGCGGGAAGTATTGCGCCGAAGTTGTACTCAGGGTACAAGAGCAGCCACAGCACGCCAAACGCGCCGACGGCTGCGGCGGGCAGTACCGTGCGCCAGCCTACGCCGTTGAGCGCGGAGAACGCCGATATGTAGAATATATGCCCCGCGCCGAACAAAGCCATACCCGCAATGAAGTTTGCGTCTATCGAGCAGTCGCCCGCAAAGCAGAGCGCGGCCGCCGCCAGCACCAGAAATTTATACGCACCGTAGCCATTGAACTTCAGCTTATGCGCCGCAAGCACGATGGCCGCCGAAAACAACAGAAATACCGCGCTTGCCGCCGCCTTGAGAGGGACGCCGTCCAGCACTATGTACAGTGCGGCAAAGACCGCCGTAACTAAAAGATATACAACAGCAAAGACCGTTACAAATACTGACTTGTTCTTCATAAGTTACTCCTTCGGGCGGAAAGTTATGCCCGAACACTTATTTGCGCCGCTCCCTTTTAAAGAGCGACAAAAGTCATTTTATAACAAACTTGTTGTTTTGTCAACGATTATATTGAGATATTTTGCAGGGCATATTGGCTTGGGCAATGAGCTTTACCTTGAAATTGCCCCGCAGATATGGCCGATTTAATAAAAATCGGGAAATAATGAATATATATTGTATTTGCGTATTGGCGGTTTAATAAAATTTAGTAAAACGCCTTGCCCTGATAAATGAACGACGTGCGTAGCATCAAATCAATGCGAGGCCTTGAAAGACGCATTATTTTCAACCAGCTCTTCAAATGTTACGGGCACAAAATTGTTTATATCCGCCCCAGCATTGAGCGCGGCGGGCATAGAGCGGAGTACCGGCCAGTAAGGTCGGACGGTATTGTTGTGGATGTGGCCGTGTATGTGCCACCTGCCCTCGAAATCGAGCATTGGGAAGTGGCAGAGTGTGGCAATTCCTGCCCCGCTGTTTATCACTTTTAGCGGCGATACGTCTTCAAAATAGTCCTCGCAATTTACCTTGTCCAGCCAGAACGAGTCGTGATTGCCGACAATGAGACATTTTTTGCCCTTGAGCCTTTTCAGGTAGTATTCGGGCGGGCGCTCAGCCTTGTAGATAAGGTCACCCAGAATATATACGGTGTCGGCGCGCGTCACGCGGGCATTCCACGCCGCAATCAGCGCCTCGTCCATCTCGTCTGCCGAAGAAAACGGACGCCCGCACGACTTTATTATGTTTTCGTGTCCGAAATGAAGGTCAGAAGTATAAAAAATCATTCAGCAGATCACCGCCATAATTTATTTAATTTAATTTATTTGAAATAATTTATTTAATTTAAAATAAATAAAATTTTATTTGCGAGTTTTACCGCGCAGCTTTATTTATATAATATTTATAATACATTTTTCGCACCATCTTTTAAACATTATATTTTAAAATTGTGAAAATTATATTTTAATTAAATAAAATTTAATTTTATATTTGCCTTGATAAATACGGGGTTACAGCGCAACCTTACAGAGCCCTACGTCTGCGCACAGCGCGCACGATATAGGAAATTCCCATAAGCACGAGCGCTATGACGAGGAATATGCAGAGAAAGAACAGAAGAAATGTGCCGCAGGCGATAACACCGCCCGTGAATGCCGAGAGCAGGTTGCCGCCGACAAGCGCCAGAACCAGGTCAACTATAATAAACACGAGCACATACGCCACTATGCCAGAAAGGGCCCCCTTTATGTCTTCGCGGCTGAGCGTCATATGCAGGGCTATGAACATTCCGCACAGCACGAATACCCACCATTGCCAGCTTGTTATATAGGAGAACATAAGGCTGAAAGCCTCCCATATATGCCCGAATGAGGCCGATACATTCTGTGAAAAATTGACTGCCGAAAGCTCGCCCCACACATCGGAGAATACGGCTGGCAACAACAGATACAGAATACCTGCAAGTATGAGCGCACCCACAAGCACGGGCGCTATGCCTATGAACAGACAGCCCACCTTCTGATAAAGACTTTTGGGATTATATGAGTGGCGCACGTAGCCAAGAACACCGTCAGACGAGTTAATCTGAAAAAATTTAACCTCAATTATTTTGTGCCCGAAAACAAGACACATGAGCGCATGCGAAGCCTCGTGCACGGGCGTACCTATAAAGCCCGTTATATAGCACACCGCCCTGCCCTTTGAACCGAGGTTGCGGTAAAATGTACCGTTGCAGAGGGCAAGCAGCAGACCAAAAATAAATATTACGCCCAGCGTAAACAACATCTGAAGGGCAAAGCTTAAAATAAAACTTACAAAATCCATAAAATTTAATTATTTAATCTAATTATTTTTTTATTATTTGATTTATTTATTGTTAAATTATTGCAGAAAAATACTCAATTTAAATAAATTTAGCCATTCGAATTGCCGTAAAATTGAAAATTAGTTATTTACAAAAGTTATAAAAGATATGCACCTACCGCCATTAAAGGAAAAACTTATTGCAAAGGCAAACAGCGCTGCCCGTGCACAATATATGCCGCAGCACGCCGTGTACGGAAACTTAAGCTGATTGCCGCTGTCTGCAAAAAGATTATAGCACAGAGCGCGTAATAAATCAATAGTTAAAATCCAGCACCCGCCGAGGCATCCTTTTCCGACCAAACCAAAAACTGCCCTACCTTTGCATTAGCTTTGGACCGTACGGACAAAAAGGCGCACGGCTTAAGCCGTGCGCCGCCTCACAACAAAAACAGCCACACAAGACAAAACCGCCTCAAAACACAAATTTTTTAAAAATCTTAAATTTACCGTGCGAAAATGCTTGTAATTTTGCGCATTGTTTTATATAATATTTAAGCATCTTGGGTGGAGCGTTGCGCAGGTTTCGCGCTTACTCACCTTCGGGTGTTTTTTTTCGTAGATATTCCGTGAAAAATTTAATAGTTATTGGGGCGTCGCCAAGCGGTAAGGCAACGGACTCTGACTCCGTCATTCGGGTGTTCAAATCACTTCGCCCCAGCCAAAAGCACTATATATTGTAGTTTGAAAGCTTTTCTTACATAATTATAGTGCTTTTTTCGTGCCCTTCAGCCCTGATTTCAGGCGCAAAAAGGCCTTTTTTATGACAAAAACAACAATATTTTATAAGTTTGGGAACTTTTGGGAACTATTCGGGAACCTTTAAAGGCGGCTTTAGCCCCTGAATTTTGTTCCCATTTTTAATCCTAAAATTCATAGTTTACCTTTTCAGCTTCGGCCTTTAAGTACTCTTTCGAATAGGTTGTATACCCTCTGTCCACGGCAGAAGTTTTAACATCCTTATCGAAGGAGTGCCCATCCCACAGCATAACAAATTCCTGGTTGACACCCGCCTCCTTGCACCTGTTTATAAAGGTATATCTGAGTTCGTCCGGGTGGTGATTGGGAAATAACCGCTTTAAAGTTGTGGCAACCGTCCGCGTGTTGGCGTCGCGCGCCCTGTCAAAATCCACATAGCTCTTAACCCTTCTGAATACCGGCGTAAAGGGTATTCTGCGTATGGAAACATTCCTCCCCATGCGCTCCTTGCTCGTTTCGCACTCGAGCTGCCCGTCCTCGGTAATCCTTAGCGTTTTAAGCTCGCTCTGCCTCAGTCCGAAGTATAGAAGCACCAAAAGCGCCGAGCTTGCGGCGTTGTCCTGCTTCTGAATGCAGAAGTCGACAAGCTTCCTCTCCTCCGCCTTGGTGAATGCCATACCTTTCTTGGTTTCGCGGTAGGGCAGCACAATTTTTTTCATCGGCGACTGTATGCCGTAATCTTCGGCGGCCAAATCGAATATGCAATTGAGCAGAAGTTTAAGCTTTTCCGCCGTGCGGTGTCTGCCCCTGTCTATAATACTGAACAGATAGTCCTGTATCATTTGACGGGTGATTTCACCTATGCCGTACTTGCCGAACGCGGGCTTTAAGTTTACCGTATAGGAGCGTAAATATTCCATGTATGTTGAAGGTTTTGTAGTGCGCTCCTTAATCTTCAGCCAGTTTTCTGCAACCCTTGCAAAGGTAACACTCCTGCCTGAGCGAGAATATGTCGGCTGGGCGTTTTGTTGCGAATTCTGTTGGTCGTAGCAAAAGCTGAGAATGATAACATTGCTCTGCAGAATCAAATTATTCAAATAAAAGCCGCAAATGATATACTTCAAAAAACTGTTGTTAAGACGCAGGAAGAAAACTCTGTCCTCGCTGAAAATGTAGCTGAAGTCAAAAAAGATAATGTAGGTCTTAGACGATATATTTCCGAGATAAACGAAAATATCAGGCAACTTAAAGAAAAAAGTGTTACTCTGACGGCAGAGCGTGATTCAGCAAAAGAGGATGTCCAGGCAATTAAAACTTCAATTTCCTATAAGGTTGGTAGAGTTATTACATATTTCCCTAGAAAAATAAGGGATTTATTGAAACCCAAGAAAAAATAATTTTATAAATAAAAGCAAGGAGGCAGGTCAGAATTGATCTGCCTCCTTTATTATTTGAAAGTTACTGTATCCTGCCTCTTCCCTCCACTACTGTTCGTCAAGGTCGTCAGTGATGTCGGAAAGGTCGAAACATTCCACGGCAAGACGGAGGCCGGATTTGAAATCTTGGATGTAGTCGTTCCACTCTGTTTTCAAAAAGCGCCCGGAATGGCTTTGCCTTAAATATTATTTCGCCAAAACATATATGCTCTGTTGATTTCAATTGCACAATTCACTATATGGCAAGCGGCCCGTCGCCTTGTAAGGCGACGGGCCGCTATAATATTTGTTACCATTAAATTATAAAACACGCGTTGCAGTGAAATAAAACGCTTATAATTTATGCGTTATCCCTGGTCCTGCCCATAAACGAGGCCACCACATCAAGTATGACACTCAGCAGTATGAATACCGCAACCGCAAAGCGGGGACCAACATTTTCGGCGTTGCCGAAATAATCGCCCATACCAACCATCATTGCCGTTATATCGTCGATTGAATCATTGGCAAGCAATATGAATGAGACTGCCATAATCACAGCCATTGCCACCATTGCATATACAGAGAATGTGCCGCGATAGAACACTAGCAGCACCCCTACCGCTACGCCTATGAGCAGACATACAAATATGGATGCCAGAAAAGTATGCGAGGCCGCGCCGAAAATATATGCGATTAGCGCCACAACTGCAAGCGCAGACGCCGCAAACTGCAGGTAAAAACCTACCGACTTGTTTTTGAATAATGCGGGTGCCATTACTTAACCTCCTTTTTCTTGTTTCTGATTACCGTCCAGGTCAGCATTGCAACGCTGCCAGCCGTAAGCACAGCCGTTACTACTATCGCAGCAGTGAGCGCCGTCTGCCACCAGGGGGTGAGCTTTATTATCTCTGTGTTGGAATCAAAACCGTTTATGGCGTTAGAGCGGCTGAGGGCATAGTAATAATCTTTTGCCGCATTTACCACATACTCAACAATCGAGCCGTCGTCCGTTTTGTTGACGTAGTCAAGTACAGTCTGCTTTGCTATCTGGGCATTGGTCATACAGAAGCCGTCCGTGCCTGAAACAAGTTGGTCAATATAGTCGCCCTGATAGCCATCCAGCCTGGCGTTCGTGCAGTCGGTTATTGCATAGCCGCGGAAGCCCCATTCGTCCATACATACATCTATGTTAAATGCATCGGAATTCATAGTGCTTTCAAGGCCGAGGCGCTGATAGTTCTGCATATAGCCCTTGATGTCGGCCACGCGCAGAGCTCCTTCGCTGGCTCTGAGAGAGCCTTCACGCCAGCCCTGCTCGTTGAAGAATGTGGCAATGCCTATGCGGATTGTCTCCTGGTCGTTGCCTGCGGCGTGCTTGGCCACGCAGATTACGCCCTTCTTTTCCATTTCTATCGCTTCGGGCACGAGCGCCATATACGAGAGGTTGGAGTCTTCAGAGCAGTATTCGAAGTTTCTGCCTCCGAAAGGCGTCTTGTGATAGTCTACGCCAAGCGTCCAGAACATCTGTTTACCGCCCCAAAGGCCGAATTCGCCTATCAGCCTGCCGCGCTCCGCATAGAGGTCGCGGTTGAACGTGCCCGTGAGCACAGCCTTGCCGGTAAAGCAGCACATAGACGCGTTATCCACCTTGCCTGAGCCGTATTTACCCGTTGTATCTTCATAGGGGAAACCTATACTTGTGCCGTTAGGACCGTCCACGCCGTCGCCCAGCTTCATTGCGGGCGCGGCAATCTTTTCATTTGCCGCCCAGGCGTTGCCCTGCGCGTCGTCAAGCACGTTGAGCATTTCGTCGAAGGTGAGCTGATTTATAAACTTGCTCCACAACTCGATATCTTCAAGGCTGCCGTCGTAGGATATGTTGCGCATATCCACCAGCTTAAGCCCTGAATCGGTACCAAAACCCTCGGTTGCCTCCGCAACGGTGGGCGCGCCTTCAGGCTTTGTATAGTTGTGCCCGGCAAGTATTTCTATCATATCCGCAGTGGCTGTTACGTTGGAAAGTTTTACGGGATAGGTTCCCTCCCAGTCCTGACGGGAAAGGTATGTACCTGCGCCCTCCACCCAGTAATTCAGGTCGCAGTTATCAAAGCGGTTTGTCACCTCTGCGCCCGTCTCCGTTGTGGAATACGTTTTATCATCGAGGGTGTCGTAGGTAAATTTATACGTCTTATCAGCGTCGCCCGTTGCAGCAGTTCCGTCAACGTTTACCAGTCCCTGCGCATCGGGCTGTTTTGCGCAAATTATATTGTTGAGCGCGTCGTGCGCGTCGTCGCCTATTGCAAGGTAATAGTCGCCCTCGCTTAAAATATAAGTCTTTGCATTGGTATAGTCGTAAGACGCAAGAAGATACCTCTCGGCCTCGACGGTCATGGTCTGATCTTCACCGGGCTCGAGCATATCCGTCTTATCAAACCCGACGAGCTGTATAGCCGACTTTTCCACAAGGTTTTCGCGTTCATACTCGCCGTATGGCGTCTGAGCGTAGAGCTGAATTACCGATTTGCCTGCAACGCTGCCCGTGTTCTTCACCGTAACGGTGGCCTCGAATTTGTCGGTCTCCGCGTTATATTTCACGTCGTCAAGCGTCTGCGAGAATGAGGTATACGAAAGCCCGTATCCGAACGGATATGAAACTTCATTGTTATAGTTCCATTCGCTCATTCCGCTACGCGCACCTGCGGTACTGTCGGCATTGCCCTGACCGAGCACATAGTCCTCGTAACGCGTTTCGTAATATTTATATCCCACATATATGCCCTCGGCCTGGAATGTGAAGTACCTGCCCGTATCGGCAAACGGGCTCTGCGTGCCTATTACAGCCGCCTCCACCGCATCGCCGTTGGTATACACGGGAGAATTTTCGTTGGCATTTACCACCGCAGGAGCAGAGAGCGAATCATAGGCGTATGTATCAACGCTCTTGCCGGAGAAGTTTGCCTCACCTGCGAGCAGCTGCGCCGTTCCGAGAGCGCCGACGCCGCCTATGAGACCGGTATATACGCACGCGTCAACGCCGTACTTGTCCAGCCAGTTGACTTCCATAGTGTTGCCGGTATTCAGAAGAACGATAAACTTATCGAAGTACCCCGCGTCCTTGGCCTCCTTTATCATTTCGAGTATGGCAATTTCTTCATCGATGAGCGCAAGGGAACTGCGCCCCGTCTTGTGGCCCTGGTCCTTGGGCGGATCCATCATTCCGTCACCTTTAACAAATCCGGCGACATTGTCTATGAGCATATCGTAATTCTCCTGGCCGCAGCGGGTGAGAACCATTATCGCCGTTCCGCCCCTTTCACTCTCCCACGTCTGGCGTATTTCAGGAGTATAGTATTCAATTTTGTCCTCGCCGTCGGCTATGCCGTTGGTGGCGTTGGTGCAGTCCATCCAGAAGTAATTGCTCTTTGCACGCGTGGTGGGCGAAGCTTCGAGATGTCTTACAAGCTCTTCATTGAGCGTAAACCCCGACATGCGCATTGCGTCGGGGAAATTCAGGCGGTAGCCCTCCATAGGGTCTACGCCCGCCGAATTGCCCTTATGTATAGGGTCTACCGAGGCGTGTCCGAAGAAGGATATGCGCTCGCTTGACTTATCGAGCGGCAGGGCGTTATTTTCGTTCTTAAGAAGAACGGCACCCTCTATTTCCTCCTGAATTGTCTGGTCAAACCCCGCCTCAACAAGTTTTTTTTGCATTGGCCTCGTTTCTTGCGCCGAAGTCGCTCTTGAAATATTCGGTATCAACAGCCTCTCCCCCGTCGTCTTTCTGAACAATCTCTGTAAGCTGCACGTCAAGGAAGGTGTTTATTGCCCCCTCGTACTGGTACGCAATCGAAGTTCCTCCGGCCACAAGCGCCAGAAGAGTTGCGAAAACGGTACTCAAACCCGTAAAAATTTTCTTTTTTTGCATTATTTCCTCCGAATCCTGATTTTCAGGCGCATTGTTTGCCGGCATTTTTCCGCGCCCGTTTTTCGGCATAAATGATATTGCGGAGAAAAAGCATTTTCAAGACTTTCTGTATAACTGTGTCAAAAAAATGATTAACTTGCAAACTTTTTGTTGCATCCGAACAAAAAATGCAAAAAATTACCCGCCGCTGTCTGCGGCGGGTGAAGTCAGCTGTTTTGAGGGAGCGGAATTGCTATGTTGACATTGAATACGTCGTCCTGCGGCAGTATGGTAACGTTGCCGCCGTACTTATGGGCGACAAAGCGCATAGACTTAATGCCGTAGCCGTGATAGCGCGTATCGCCCTTGCTTGTGCCGGGAAGCCCGTCCTCAAACTCCAGCTTGCCGGTAAAATAATTGGCGCAGTGAATGACGACGGCCTCGCCGCTTGAAGTGACTTTAAGGGATATGATTGCCTTCTCTCGCTCGGGAAGCTTGAGCACGGCCTCTATCGCATTGTCCAGAAGGTTGCAAAACAACGCATACAGGTCGGCAGGGTCAATGAAGGAAAGTTTTTCACCATCTATAATGCAGTTCAGTTTTATGCCGTGCGCTTCGCAGTACAGCGATTTATCGGTGAGTATGGTATCAAGAGTGCGGTTCTTTGTGTCTATGGTGGAGTCGTATATCTGCACTATGTCGGTAATTTCCTTGGCATATTCCCGACTGAGCTGTATGCGCCCCGCCATATCGCGCACCTGCTTCCTTATATCGTGACATTTTACGTTTATAAGGTCTATGTTTTCGCTTCTGACTGCATACTGCTTTTGCGTCTCTTTGAGCAGCCATTCAAGATTTTTAAGTTCGGCGCTGCGCAGCGATTCACCCAAAAAGCCGAATTGGTAACAAAGTATAAAGAAGCAGAGCAGTATCATTGCAATGTCGAAAAGGCACTGCGTAAAGGTATCGTCAAACACGCTGTGAACGCCTATGAACAGACACAATATCACGCACGCCGTAACGGTGAATATGAGTTTAGTGTTGTTGAGGTTGGGTATCTGCTTTTTGTTGAGCTCACGGAAGAACAGAAAATAGAGGGCGGCATAGACAACGGCAAAAACGCCAAGGCCGCAAAGCAGGTAGTTCAAAGGCGTTGTATCTATGCCGGACGCCGTCATAAACAGGTTGCGAAGCCGATGTCCGAAATGCTGCGATGCCTGGGCAGCGGACGTTACAAAGAGTATGCTCCACCACGACTCCTTAAAACAGAGCTTTAAAAACAGCGCGGTGACGACGAGCGAGAGCAGCCATCTCCAGCCCCACAGAGCCCTGTTCAGCATGGAATTGAACTCAAACGGGGAGAAATACGGTATTGTATACATCAGACCGTAATAGAAGGCCACGCTTACAACGATGCCGGCTATGGCGGAGACTATGAAGTATTTTCTTCGTCTGAAACCGAGAGTACAGAGTATTTCAGCAACTATAAGCTGCAGTATATATTCGCTGTCAAAGATAAAATCAACTATTGCCTGCCACATCAGTGCTGCCCCCAATAGTTTGTTATGTCATCGAGAAAACTCTTCTTTTTAGAGCGGCTTATGGCAAGCTGTTCCTCGCCCACATACACATCGTCGCGATAGATTTTGCTGACGTGGCGCAAATTTACAAGATAGCAGCTGTTGCAACGGCTGAAATTGCAGCTGCGAAGCCTTTCTTCAAGGTCGCGCATTGTGCCGAAAGCCACTATCTCTTCATTCACCATATGAAAAATAAGTTTGCGGGCAGAGGTCTCTACATATTTTATATCGGATACATTTACGCGTCTTTCCCCGAATTTGATGGGTATTGTTATCTGCTGTTCGCCGAAATGCGAGATATAAGAAAGCGCCTTTTTGAATGTGAGCGCAAAGCCATAATAGCTGACAGGTTTGACTATAAAATCGAGTGCATTTACTTTATAGCCGCCTATCGCAAGCTTTTTCATGTTCGTTACAAAGACTATGGGCACAATTCCGTCGCTCTCGCGTATTCGGCCCGCAAGGCTCAGCCCGTCAAGCTCAGGCATCTCTATATCCAGCAGTATAAGATTATAGTTGCAGCGGAATTTCTGCAGAAAAGCGTTCGGGTTGGAAAAGACCTCGGTCTGGGCGGCACATTCGTTCTCTGTGCAATACCTGTCTATGTATTCCCGCAACTTATCGGACTCTGAAGGTTCATCCTCCACTATGGCAATTTTTATCATCTTCCCCTCTCATGCGTTATAAAAAGTTTAAATTTATTGTAACACGCAATACGGCGTCTGACAAGTGGTTTTTTACAAGTTCTGAAATGCAGGCGGCAAAACAGTCGGGCTGTGCACACTATCTGCAACAACACGATGAGCCCTGCATTGTTGTACGATATATTTATTTTTATCTCCTTACCGCATTTATTAAATTAAAGCGCGCCGCGCGGCTGAAAGCCGCGCGGCGCGCTACTGCACTTCCGCTCCGCTATCCGTTTTTTTAATTAAAATGAGCATAGTCGGCGCATATTGCTATGCCAATTAAAATTTTATAGTTCAGACATCATAAGCGGCTGCGCGCTTACATAAAGTGCAAGGCCGCAAATAAAGGCGCAAATTCTGCAAAATTATTATTAAGCGCTGGCATCGCCTTGCGCCAAAGCCCAAAAAACTGCATTCGTTACGCCATATGTCCGCACCAACGCTCTTAAACTGCTTTACAGAAAACGCTTTAACTTGCGCTCGAAGTCCTCTTCAACGGCAATGAGGTTATTGAGAAGTTCCTTTATCTCTTCATCTATATTTTCGCCGCCGTCGGTGAGGGTGGTCCTTAAACTGGTTATGCCCGTGACCGTTTCCCTTATCATCATCTGCGCAATGTGCTGCGCGGAGTTATCGGCCACGGTATTCATTTTAATCGCCGACCACATCATTGCCTTTTTTATGGGGTTGGGTTCTTTAAGCTCCGTGCCGTACTTCTTTGCAAGCTGCGCCGCGCGGCCGCAGATTTTTTCGTACTCCTCGTGCTCGCGCTCAATCTCCTCCTTTATCTGCACGTCGTCTATCTCGGGCAGAATGTCTGATATTGACTGAAGCGCAAGCTGTGCGTTGCGGTAAACTTCGGAAAGAATTTCGTAATCGCTCTTGGTCTTTTCCATACTTCCTCCTTTTTTAAAAGTATGCCGCCACAGAAAATTTTTATGCAATGACAAATGGCGCGCAGAATGTGCCGCGGCATAAACAGGACTTACTGCAGAAAGGGAGCGAAACAGCACTGCTGTTTTACATAGCTTATCTCAGAAAAAGCTAATTTTTAGTGCAAAATGCAGCTGTTTTAAATAAAAAAACGCACATTCCCGCAAAAATCAGTTGACTTAAAAGTCAGTGTATGATAAAGTATATTGCGAGCCGCTCGGGACGGGCTCTTTTTGAAGTGCCTGAAATTTTCAGCAGGCCGCCCGCGTACCTTTCAGGACGCAATCCCGGCGAGACTGGTTTGAGGAGGCAATTTTCCACATGTACGCTATTTTTGAAAATGGCAGCAAGCAGTACAGGGTAAGCGAAGGCGATACCGTTAAGCTTGAAAAGCTCAACGCAAACGTAGGCGATACCGTTGAATTCCCTGTTGTTCTTGTTGCAGACGAAAAGGGCATTATGGTTGGCGCAGAGGTTGCAAACACCAAGGTTACCGCCACCGTTACCGCCCAGGGCAAGGCCAAGAAGATAATTGTATTCAAGTACAAGGCCAAGAAGAACGAACGCAAGAAGCAGGGTCACAGACAGCCCTTCAGCGAAGTTAAGGTGACGGCCATAGGCGCCAACAAGGCAGCCGATGCTAAGGCTGAATAAACCGAGGGAGGCAAAAAGAAATGTTACTTTTAAATTTATTCGCCCATAAAAAAGGTACCGGTTCCTCGCACAACGGCAGGGACAGTGAGGCAAAAAGACTTGGCGTTAAGCGCTCTGACGGACAGTTCGTGCTTGCAGGCAATATTCTTGTAAGGCAGCGCGGCTCTAAGTTCAAGCCCGGCAACGGCGTCGGCATGGGCAAGGACGATACACTTTTCGCGCTCATAGACGGCACTGTCAAGTTTGAGAGAGTAGGCAAAGACGGCAAGCAGGTTTCCGTTTACGCTGAATAATTAAGACCGCATAAAATTACGGCACGCAAAAGCGTGCCGTTTTTTATTGCCTGCACCCTCATTGAGAATATATAAACAATTTCTTGTCCGCTCCCTCCGCTGTATAAAATGCGCTGAACTCAATCATTTTATCGGGCTGCACCCGCTCAACCGCTTAAAAGTGTACGCTCAAAACATATCATCCAAAAAAATAAAAGAAGCTGCTATTCAGCCGCGTCCGAAGCCCCACACTCTACTTGCAAAAATTATTGTTGATTTTGCCAGAGGAAAGGTGTATAATAAAATTATGGTACGAGTTTTTCCGCTTAATGACAAATATAAAGAAATCTTCGGCAAGATGTTTGCCGACTATTACGAGGAGCTGGGCTGCGACGAAGACCCCGTTCACCTTGTAGACGAGTACATTATACCCGACCTGCTGGCCGGGCTTTTGCGCATTGACCTTATTGAAGAGGACGACAATGTGTGCGGGTTCTGCATATACCAGACGGACGAACCTGGCAACGACTGGAATTTTAAAGACGGTTGGGGCGACATACGCGAAATTTACATAGTAATGAGCAAGCGGCGCAAGGGGCTGGGCAAATTTTTGCTGTACACGGCCGAAATGAAGCTGCGCGAAAGCGGCGTTGAAAACATCTATGCGCTTGCCGACGGCGAGGCCGCCAACTTTTTTGCCGACTGCGGCTACGAGCTGACGGGCGAGGAATGCGCCGAACTTGAGTGCAACGTATTCGCAAAGAGCGCGAAAAAGGTTTGTTGCAAGTAATGCGAAAAAAGTCATTTTGCCGCCGTATGCGGACGGTGAAACTTTAATGGGCGGTCAGCAAAAGAGCGCCCTATATACATTAATATAAAAGTATGGTCTGTACGGGTTTGTACAGACCTTTTTTATGCTCAGATTTAATATAAAACACACGGCCGCGCGGGAACGCTTATTTTTAAGCTGCTTACAGAGTGTTTAAAGGTGGGGGGAGCGCGGCATTTTGCCGCGCTCCCCCCACCAACTTTACCAAACGACAAAAAAGGAAATACCCGAACAGACCACCACAGCAGTCCGCCCGGATAATAAGGGGAAAAAGATGAAAGTTTACTCTGCGCAAAACCGTGCGCCCGTGCGTCGCGACAATCTGCGCGGTGCAACAAAAAGGACTTTGCCGTCCCTCTGTTACAATCTGATTATACTACGGGAATGTAAAAAATTCCGCACAGTTTTGCAAAAAAGTGTTAAAAAATAGCGCAATTAAAAAAACTTTGACAAATTTTTTAAATAGCTTTTTAAATGCGCGATAAAGTGATAATATGTTAGCGGAATTTTTTAAAGGAAATCAAAAACAATGCCCATATTTTTTAAGCTTATGCTCACGATAGTGGTGCTTATTGCATTTATGATACCCGGCTTCATCCTCAAAAAGATGAAACTTGTGAGCAGCGAATCAAAAAACACCCTCAGTACGATATTGCTCTATGTGTGCCAGCCCGCAATGATACTCTCATCCCTCTGCATATTTGAAGAGGAAGAATGGACTGTTATACGCGCAACCGACAGAGTTGACATACTTATAAACTTTGCCATAACGGCTCTGCTTTCGGTTGTGGCATTTTTTGCAATATTCCTTGTATGCAAGCTGATATTCATAAAGGCGCAGAACAAGGATAAATCGCGCATATTCACCTACATAGCCACCTTTTCAAACTGCGCATTCCTGGGTGTGCCCTTTATAGAGGTCTCCACCGACGGAAACGTTATGGCGCTTTTATACCTTATGGTATTCAACCTTGTGTTCGCCGTTATGGTGTGGACGTTGGGCGTGTACCTTATGACGGGCAGCATAAAGAACATAAGCGCAAAAAAGGTGTTGCTTAACCCCACAATAATTGCCACAGTGCTGGCGCTGATACTCTTCTTTGTGCCCGAAATAAACATATTTATGTACGACGCCGTAAGCGAAATAAGAATTTTACCAGAATACCTCTCCTCGGCAACTGCGCCCCTTTCAATGATAATAGTGGGCATATCGCTTGCCGACCAGTCGCCCAAAGCGCTCTTCTGCGAGCGCGGCTCGTACATAGCAGGTGCGCTCAGGCTTATAGCCGCGCCCATTATCACCTTTGCAATAGCGCTTCTTGCATATGTGATATTCGCAGGCTGCATCAGCCAGGAAAGCTTTAACGAGTACATCTTCCTCGCGCCCGTGGTTGGTATGGCAATGTCGCCTGCGGCCACCGTTGTAGCCATGGCGGAACTGTATAAGACGGAGACAAAACTTGCCTCGGCCGCGTTCATACTCAACACGTTGTTCTCGATAATCACCGTACCCTCAATCCTGACGCTTATAACCTACCTCTGGGGACTTATAATTTAAGCGACGGCAGAAATCCGTCCATACAGCAGTAATATAGTTTCATTTTAAAAGCTGACTATCTTTAAATTTCAGCGGCGTGCGCTGTGCAAAATTGCGCAGTGCACGCCGAATATTGAAAAAAAGCCCGCGGGCGCACAAACTGTGCGCCCGCGGGCTTTTATCTACCACGATAATTTTATTTACTTCAATAATTTTATCCCGATAATGAATTGGTGCGGCACTATGCCGCAAACAATCTGTTTACCGCCGCATATAAAGGCGTTTAGACAAAGCCTTTAAAGCGCTTGACCTCGGCAGAGAGCATCAATAGAAAGTGGCGACTTCCTGCTCGGGCTTTTGCGCGGGCTCTATCTTCTCCGCTAAAATCACGGGACCCTTTGAGCGGTACACAGAGTTGTATTCATACATTATCTTGCCCGTGACGGTCAGCCAGTCGCGAGTCTTTACGCCCTCGGCCAGCTTGCCGCAACGCACAGCAAAGCCGTCGTAGGCAATGTCCGCCTCGCAGCAGGTCATTATATACCTGCCGAGCACTATATAGCCCGCAGGCACCTTTTTATTTACGGCCGCCATACCCTTAAAGCGCACCGTCTTGCCTATATATTCCTTGAGCTTTTCCGATACGTCGCGGTAGAACAGCGCGTAATCCTTGTCCTCTATCTCTATTACGGGCGCATTTACGTCGAAGGGCATGGGGTCCTCTATATCGTCAAACTCCGCCTTGCCTCCTATATATTCATATACTATGTCAGGGCGGCGCGATATTGCGCGGACGACCTTGTGGAAGGCCATCTTTTCATACTCACCCTTGAAGCGGTTGAATACCACCATCTGCGTAAGCTGTATTTTATCGTACACAAGCTGACGCATATTGCGGTTGTAATTGAGGAAAGTAGCCGAATCGAAGAAGGTCATCATCTGGTTGATAACCCAGTCCTCGGGCATGGCGTCGAAGAAGTCCTGCAACAGCCAGGTGCCGTTGTACTCCACTACCACCCTGCCGCACTTATACTTCTGCACAAGTTCGGTGAGGTGCGCGGCGTTCAGGTCGGCCTTTTCAATGTACTCTATAAAGACGTTTTTTACCTTGAAGAGATGCGGGTCGTACTCCTCCTCGCCCTCCTCGCAGACGAGCAGAAGGGTATTTTCACCGTTCTCCATGCGGGGGTCTTCAAACGTCTCCTGAATGAATTTAGTTTTGCCCGACTCCAGAAAGCCGAGGAACATATATACAGAAATTTCTTCCGGCATAATACTTCACCAAAGTTTTTATAAATTCAGTTGCCTTATTCGTTTACTCCGAACAGCTCCGCAAGCTCCTCTTTATCGAGCTTGCTGCCTATTACGCACAGACGGCCCGTGTAGGAAGCGCAGCCTTCGTGCACGTCGGGTTCGCCGGGGTTGTAGTCGAAGTGCAGCCACTTGCCGTCCTTTGAAGGCACTATGCCCTTTGCACGCAGTACGGTGCCGTACTCCACGGCATTGGTGAGCTGCGAAAGAATGGCCGTCAGCTCCTCCTTAGTGTATGTCTTGGGCGTCTCTACGCCCCAGCTTTCAAATACCTCGTCGGCGTGGTGGTGATGGTGATGTCCGCAGCCGCACTCCTCGCCGTGTTCGTGGTGATGTTCGTGCTCGTCCTCGTCGTCATCGTCGTGGTGATGGTGGCAGCAATGTTCGTGCTCGTCTTCCTCGTCCTCGTCTTCGTGGTGATGTTCGAGGGCGGCGGCCTTCAGGCTTGCCATCTGCTCTTCAAGCGTATCGCTGTGCTCCATTGCAGAGAGTATTTCCTTGCCCGTAAGCTGCTGCCAGGGCGTAGTAACAAGGGTGGCCTTAGTGTTGTGCTCGCGCACAAGTTCGACCGCCTTTTTGAGCTTTTCCTCGCCCGCAATGTCGGCATGAGTGAAGATTATGCAGTTGGCCGTCTCTATCTGGTCGTTGAAAAATTCGCCGAAGTTCTTCATGTACATCTTGCACTTTGCGGCGTCGACTATGGCAGTGTAGGTATTGATTACGCAGTCCTTGAGTTCGGCGCTGTACACGGCGCGGATTACATCGGAGAGCTTGCCCACACCTGAAGGCTCAATCAGAATTCTGTCGGGGTGATACTCTTCGCACACCTTTTTGAGCGCCTTGGCAAAGTCGCCCACAAGCGAGCAGCATATGCAGCCTGAGTTGAGCTCGTTAATCTTTATGCCCGCGTCCTGCAAAAAGCCGCCGTCTATGCCTATGTCGCCGAATTCGTTTTCAATTAGCACGAGCTTTTCGCCCGCATAGGCCTCTTTAATTAACTTTTTGATAAGGGTAGTCTTGCCTGCGCCGAGAAACCCTGAGAATATGTCGATTTTAGTCATAATAAAATCACTTCCTTAAAAAATATTTATTTAATTTAATTATTTAATTTATTTTTTATTTTAATTATTTAAATTAAATCGCCGCCAGAATAATTAAATGAATTATTTAATTATTTTTTTCTTGCGCAGCTGAACAGATCAGCTATTAGATCCGATACCAGGCGGCTGTTAAATTTAGTCTGTATTATTTATTAAAACTGACAGAAAACGGGAATTTCTCCCCTTACAATAATATATAACCCTTATTTGCTTTAAGCAAACTATGCCTTGAAAATTTTATATAAGCAGCTGCATTTCACGCTGCCGCGGCTTTCGCCGTCGCGCCCCACAAAAAACCTCATTGCCCCGCAATATAGCTTAACTATTGCCTTGTAATTGCGCGCATACGGCAAAATTCAAAAGTATCCCGTGCGTTGCACGGGATACTGATAATTCTGATTGGGAGCGCGGGGCGAGACCGCGTACAAGAGCACGGCCGCCTGCGCCTGCGAAACAGCCTTATTTATTGGGCTTGTCGTAGCGGAGTTTACGGAAAGTTCCGTCCTCCTTATGTATCATTATGCTGGCTTCCTGGTTTATGGCAAGCGCCTTGGCGTAATCTATCGCCTGGAGCTGCGTATCGAACAGTTTTATGGCCTTTTTGCCGTTGTTGAACTTTATCTGCCACTTGCCGTCAAGCTTGCGCTTGGTTATGTGGTACACCTTTATGCCGCCAAGCTTTGCGGCATCTGCCTGAGCCGCCGTCTGAGCGGGCTGAGCTTCAGGCTGTGTCTGCTGCACGGGCTGGGACTGCTGCACGGGTTTAGGCTGTACGGGGGTCTTGCGAACAAATTCCGTCCTTACCTTGGCAACGGGCTTTTCCTCCTCTGCGGGAGCAGAAGAGCTTTCCGCACTTGCGGGGGCAGCCTTTGCGGGCTCTGCAGGGACAGGCTCTGCCGAACTCTGGGCAACGGGGGCGGCCTTGTCTTCAGGGACATACTCCTCGTCTAGCGAACTTTCCTCCTCTTCTGCGAGAGCGGCAGGTTCGGGCAGCTCTTCAGAAGCGGCGCTCTGCTTTTTAGCGCGGGCGGCCTTGGCGGCCACTACCGCTATAACTATGATTAATATGAGTACCACGGCGGCAATAACTATCCACGCCCATATAGGGAGAGAGAGCCACTTATCGGTAAATGAAAACAACAGGTTCACGATATACCTCCGTTACATAATTTAAACCTTAAAACGATTTAAAATTTATTTTCTTAATTAAATTATATCAGAAATAGTTAAAAAGTCAAGTGCGCGGCAAAATTTGGTCTGATAAAGTGCCGACTATGGCGCATTCATTATAAGTATGCCGCAGATTACAGCCACGCGGGCGCGGCGCGCACAGCGTACAAAATTTTGTTGCACGCGATAAATTTAACGCCAGAAATGCTGCTTTTAAAAACAAGTTTTTGTTGTTTTTTCGCCGCTTGGGTTGCCTGCACATTTAAAAAGCAAGCGCTGCGCCAGTTGAGTGCCGTTTTTTATGGGGCTTTTTAAGTGAAAGTACGGAATTTTCCGCAAAAGCGGAAAATTCCGTATTGCAATTACTTTTTGAGCGACTGAATTACATTTTCGGGCGCGAGCTCGAACCGTTCGAACGTCTCTATGAACTTGCCTCTGCCCTGCGTGAGCGAGCGGAGCGTTGTGGCGTAGGTTAAAAGCTCTGCCTTGGGCGCTTCCGCCGTTATTACCTGCAAGCCCTCCTGCGCGTCCATGCCTATAATTCTTCCGCGGCGCTTATTCAAATCGCCGAGGACGTCGCCGAGATACTGCTCGGGCACGCCTATGCGCAGTTTGGAATAGGGCTCCAATATGGCGGGTTTGGCCGCCTTCATGCCCTCTTTGAACGCTATTTCCGCTGCCGACTTGAACGCCGCCTCGGAGCTGTCTACCTCGTGATAGCTGCCGTCCACCAGCACGGCACGCATACGGATTACAGGATAGCCCGCTATAACACCGTGGGGAAGGCACTCGATAAGTCCCTTTTCGACGGCGGGTATGTACTGTTTGGGCACAGCACCGCCAACAACCTCTTCCGCGAACTCAAAATTCTGCTCGCAGGGCTCGAATCGAATTTTGCAGTGTCCGTACTGGCCGTGTCCGCCCGACTGCTTTTTATACTTGCCTTCGGCCACCGCCGTGCCTAAAATGGTCTCTTTATAGTTTATGAGCGGCGTGCGCAGGTCGGCATCCGCGCCGAACTTGGCCTTTAACTTTTTATTTATTATGTCGAGGTGTACCTCGCCCTGGCCGCCTATCTGCGTTTCGCCCGTGTCAGTAATCTTGCGCACGCAGAACGACTTATCCTCCTCCTCAAGCTTGGCAAGGCCGGAGAAGACCTTGTCTTCCGTGCCCTTGACCTTTGCATATACCGACATATAGAGTACGGGGCGGGGGAAAAGTATGGGGTCGAACCTGACGGGGTGCGCGTCATCGCACAGCGTATCGCCCGTGTTGGTGTTTGTAAGCTTGGATACCGCGCCTATATCGCCCGCGGTGAGCTCGGAGACGGGCTCCTGCTTTTTGCCCTTTACAAGGTAGATGGCGTTAATACGCTCGGTCTGACCGGTGGTTGAGTTGAGCACGGCCATGCCCGCCTTTAAAACGCCGCGGCATACCCTTAAGTAGTTCATTTTGCCCACAAAGGAATCGACGGCCGTTTTGAATACCTGCGCGGCAAAGGGCTGCTCGTCGTCGCACTCTATCTGCACGACCTCGTCCTTGGTTATGTCGGTTGCGAGCATATCGCCGCGTTCGGAGGCGTCGGGCATATACTTTACAATCTCGTTCATAAGATTGATTATGCCGCGGTTATTGAGGGCGCTGCCCGCCATTACGGGCACGGTATTTATGCTCTGAATACCCTTCCTTATGCCGTGTATTATCTCCTCGCGTTCAAGCGAGCCGTTTTCGAAGTATTTTTCGAGCAGGACGTCGTCGTTCTCCGCCGCAGTTTCAGTGAGCGAAAGCTGCATTGCGGTGAGCTCCTCGCGCTTATCCTCGGGCATAGGTATCTCTTCGGGGCCCGTTCCCGTGAAGTGGTAGGCGCGCTCGGTGAGGGCGTTTATCATGCCCGTCATCTTGTTGCCCTCCATTATAGGTATCTGAATGGGCGCTATCTTGCCGTGATACTTTTCTTCCAGAGCGGCGACGGTGCCGTTGTAGTCGGCATTTTCCTTATCCATGCCGTTTATAAAAATTACCATGGGCTTTTTGGCCTTGAGGCAGGCGTTTATAGCCTTTTCTGCGCCCACGGTTACGGTGCCGCTTGCACCCATTACCACGAGTGCGCCGCCGCAGGCACGCATGGCCTCGTTGAACTCGCCCTCGAAGTCGTAAAATCCGGGCACATCCAGAAGGTTTATCTTTGTCTCCTTCCAGACGGTGTAAGAGACGGAAAGCGAAACCGACATTTTGCGGGCGATTTCCTCGCTGTCGAAGTCGCTGACCGTAGTGCCCGCGTCAACCTTGCCCATTCGGTCTATGGAACGGCCGTTGAACAGGATAGCCTCGCACAGGGTGGTTTTACCCTCGCCGCTGTGCCCGATGATTGCAATGTTGTGAATGTTTTTAGCCTTGATACTCATGATTTTCTGTCCCTTATCGGTTATTTGACGCCTTCCGAGCGCCTTGCCGCGCAAGTTAAATGCCGCGCGTAATTTAATTATACAGTATAACGCAAAAAAAATCAATACCCAATTTTTGCGTAGGCGGCGGAAAGTTGTCGACGCAGGCACACGGCGGGCGACGGGGTGAGGGTTGGCGGGGCGCGGCAGGCGACGGGGTGCAAGCTTGGCAGGGCGCGGCGTGAGCTGGCGGCGTTGACAGTGGCGCAGGCACACGGTAGGCGGCGTTGACGGGCGGCGGGGTGCAAGGTTGGCAGGGCGCGGCGCATTTTTTAATTTTTGGCAAAATATAAAAACGGCCTGCGGGCGATACGCCCGCAGGCAGTTTTATAAATATAGACAAACAGATTTTACTCTTACAAATATAAGCGTATTTTACAGACAGCTGCAAATATCTGCAATTTAAAATTAAACTGCCGTAGTCTGGGGGCGCCTGTTATCCCGCTGCATTAAGCCAACATTCAGGCAGCACCTTTATTGTTTGCCGCTGAGTATGTCAGCGCGGCGGAGGTTATACTCCTCCTCGGTAATCTCGCCTTTTTCCAGCTGCTCTTTAAGCTCTGCAAGCTTTTGCGCGCGGATATGCCATTCATCCCCCTTCATATTGGAAGCAGGAGAATAAATCCTGCGGGGCTTATTATATGAACCTGAAGGCTTTGCGGCAACGGCAAAACTGCGCTGTCTGAGCTGTTCAAATCCGCCCTGCGGCATCGCATCGACAATGGTGTTGAGCTTATTCTGTATTAACAGCGACGAAACAATCGGCAGAAATATTTCCACCACGGTGCACAACGTCTGCAATTCCGACTGCACACCGAATTTATGGGCAAGATTATCGGTGGCTTTTGCCGTGCGGTACATCCAGTAGATATGATAGAAGGGTATAATTGCACAGAGCAGCGTTTTGCCGAGCGGACTGCGGTACTCCTCGCCCTCTGTGTTGAGCTTTCTGGTAGTTATGTACACCCACACCAACATCCATATTCCGAAGAATATATATGCCAACGCGTGTACGATAAGCGGCAGCTTACCGTTATCGTAGAGCATGACGAGATATGCGCTGAACGCCACCGACATAAACAAATAGGCAAATAATTCAACAGCATACAAATCAGCATAAAAGCTATCGTTCGTATCCGCCATAACCACCAACAGATATATGCTATAAACTGTAAGGAAGAGACTGCAGACAAAGGCGCAAGCAAGCGTTGAATTGCGGTTGAACACACCCTTTTTTATAATGGAAACCACGCCCGCCGCCATACCGATGACCGCAAAAAGCAGGCATATAAAGGCAAATATGCCTATTCGCTCTTTAAAATTTATGACGGGGATAAATACCAGCAATGCAAGGAGCGAAATAGCGCCGCTTATGAAATTTCCCGACAAATCTCTACCGGAAAACTCCCTATTCCTGCCCCGCCCCATAAAATAGAAGTAAAGCGCCATGCACGCGGCAAGCGCGGCAAGTATAATGGCCGAGCAGGCTATGTTTGCCGGCACTGTTACGGGCAGGGTACCGCGCGGATAGCCGCAGCAGACCAATATGAAATGTACCAACGCAAGCGCGCCCGAAAGGCACAGAACGCCCGTCTGCACCGCAGCGCGCCTGCCTCCTTCAAACACAAGGTGCGCCACAAGCGACAGTATGAGCATCACAGCCGAAAGGCACATCAGCACTATGTACGCCGCCTTGTACCCTCCGCCTTCGAAACCGAAAAAGGTAACAGTCTGCTCGAGGAACAGGTAGCGCCATAGTGACAGGATGGCTGCAAATATGGCAATAAAGCCGCGCAGACGCACCCCCTCTGAAATACTTTTTTTCTCTTCTTCCATAATTCTCCCTTAGAGGCTCTGGCTATTCTTAGCCCTGCTGCCTCTTGTGAATATATTATAGAATATATTCTCATATTATAGTATAATCACGATTTTCGTGAAAGTCAACCATAAATCACGAAATTCGTGTATTGTTGAGTTATGAAAGCATTCGGAGAGAGATTAAAGGAGCTGAGGTCGGCCAAAGGGCTTACGCAGAAGCAGCTTGCAGAGATACTGAGCGTGAGCGGAAACACGGTGCACTGCTGGGAGAGCGACAAGCAGGAGCCCTCTATGGCGGCGCTGCTGAAACTGAGCGAGTATTTTGAAGTTTCGCTCGACTATCTGTTCGGCAGGAGCGAATATTGAGCGGCTGATGGCAATCGGCGGGCGCTTTATGCGGCGTTTTATGGGGGCGTGGTCTGTGAGGCCTGACTGTTCTTTGCGCACGCAACATTTTATGGGGGGCGGGGTGTTTTTGGCCGCTCGGCATTTTTGAGGGCACGGCCTGATTGTTTTTGCGCGCGCGACATTTTGCAAGGTTGCGTGTTTTGCAGGCATTGTCAGGCAGCAGATTTGGGCGCGGCAGGTTGCCTGAAGCGGGCATACAAGATTAATTGCACGGCATATATGCCGCATTTACCGTAAAATAATATAAACAGCGCGGGCGCGCGGCGGA
>DVNE01000041.1 GCA_018714625.1 Candidatus Coproplasma excrementigallinarum | reverse complement strand
GGAAAGACATCTGCAATCATTAAAAACAGTCAGTACAACTTCATTTTCAAGTTGTCCGCGCCAGACATGAAGGACGTACTCGACATCTACAAGGCAGGCGACAGCTTTAACGACGAGGAGCAGAGAATGATTATCTCGGCAGTTACGGGACAAGTTTTCTTTGTGGGGTCAACGGAACTGAGAAACTGTGTCCGTATCAAAGCGGGCGACTATGCAATCTCGCTCTTTGATGAAAACAAGGAGGTTACGACATGACAAAAAGAAAATATATAATTTTAATCGCGCTCGCCGCGCTGTTCATTGCGATAGGCTCGCTGTTCTGCTTTTTCGGAGGCGGCACAACGGCAAGCGCGGCATCATATACCACGGGAAGATATAGGCTTGACATTGACCTTGTATATCAGGTTACTCCCAATACGGCAAGAGATTTTGAGGTTTACATGTCTGGCAATACAAGCTCAACGAGCGTGTCGGGAACGATAAAAGAGGGGGATACGCTTAAATTTATTCCCCAGAAGCTTGAAATTGTAATTCCTGCTGGTAGTGCTAATCAATGGCATACACAGCACGCGAGAATTTTCAACGTTAAACTTGCAGGCCCTGTTACATTTTCTTCGCCAAACTACAATGAGGGTTCAACGTCTGAGAACATAACTGTGTCTTTTATATTATCCAATCTCAAGGATGGAGACTACACGCTAAGTTTTGAGTCGCAAATCTATTATAGAGCAAACAATAGCGGTGGGTGGCGTAATCCTGAAACTACTACATTTTCATTTGTTGTAGATTCAGGCGAGAGTTTAGAGAAAGACCCTTGCGAGGACGGACATTCTTATTCCGCAAAAGTAACTTTACCAACCTGCACAAGTAACGGCTATACAACTTACACTTGCAGGGTGTGCGGGTATAGTAACAGAGATAATACAACAGCAGCACTGGGACATAGCTATACTTCATCAACAACAGCAAGTTCTTGTACAGAAGGTGGTTATACAGTATATACATGTTCGCGGTGTGGCAATAGTTATACCGGAAATGTTACTTCAGCAACGGGACATAGTTATTCTGCAAAAGTTACGTCGCCGGCCTGTACAGGCGAAGGATATGTTACATATACCTGCACAAAGTGTAATTACAGTTATATAGGAAACAGAACAGAGGCGTTGGGACATAGTTATTCTGCAACGACATCTTCATCTTCCTGCACAAGTGGCGGCTATACGTTATATAAATGCAGCCGTTGCGGAGTAAGCTATACCGACAGTCCTACACAAGCTACGGGACACAGCTATGTAGCAAAAATTATAGCCCCAACTTGTACGGAGCGTGGGTATACAATATATACTTGTAGTAAATGCGGTGACAGTTACCGTACTAACGAAACATCGCCGCTCGGACATAATTATATAATTTCAACCGAAGGGGCGACTTGTACTGTTGGCGGTGTGAATACGTATACCTGTACACGGTGTAATTCGAGTTATGAGGGCGGTGTGTCTGCTCCACTCGGACATAATTATGTTGCAGAACAGCTCCCTGCAAGTTGTACGGAGGAGGGTAGTACCGTATATACATGTTCACGTTGTGGAGCAAGCTATAACGGCGAACCTACGGCACCGTTGGGTCATTCGTATGTATCGCGTGCGGTGGCAGCGACTTGTGAGGAGGGTGGTTATACTATTCATACTTGTAGTCGCTGTGGGGACAGTTATACGGATAACGAAATCCAGCCATTGGGACACAACTTTATTACAGAGGAACGGCCTGCCTCTTGTACAGAGGGGGCAAGTATAGCTTATATATGTCAGGTGTGCGGCTATAAGGAAATAAATGATACGGGTACATATCCCACCGGGCACGATTATACTTCAACGCTCATTCAGGCAGCAACATGTACAACGGAGGGAAAGAGGTTATTTGTCTGCGATGCGTGTGGTTACGAATACACCGAGATAGTGCCCGCAACGGGACATAGTTATGCTATAACCGATTCCACGTCGGAGGACGGCATTACTACGCGAACATATACCTGCACATCTTGCGGAGATAGTTATACACAGGAACTCCACGAGGATTACGAAGATAATGACTAAGCCGACAATGTAGTTCACAATCATCTTTTTAGTCTTTCCCCTGTCATGCGGTATTGCAGCTCTTGTAACATAAGCGCAAAGTTTTAGTAGCAATAATAGCTTATAAATAGTACTTTTTTACCATGTTTTATTTGCAAGCAATTTTCTACGCAAAAATTTTTTGAGATTTTACGAATAATTTTTAAAAACCTATTGACAAACGGGAGGAAATGTGATACTCGTATTAACACGAAGAAAGAGACAAGGAGGTCAACTGATGAACGTAAAAGAAATCATTGCCAAAGCGGATAGGGGAGAGGGACTTACGGTCGAAGAAATTAAGGTTTACCGCAAAGCTGTCCCCGCTCACCATCACGTTTATGGCAAGTACGGAACGCTGGCTCTTAAATATTTAGAAGAACATAATGTGGGAAAGCTGTGGGAAATCGAGAATCTGCCTGAATACCTACACGGCATTGATAGGCAGGCGGATGAACTCTATGAGAGTATGTACGCGAGGCTGTCAAAGGACGAGCGGTACAAAAGGACGGGCGATTTTATGGAAGATTATCGCCGTCAGACCGAAGTCAAACAGCTTATCGAGGAAGAGATACTCAACGAACTTGTGTATGTTGACTGAATAGGAGGTTTAATATGAATAAGGTCATAGGTTTTGGAAAAGGATTGCTCAAAATAGCGTTTATGGGGCTTGTCATAATCGGTACTTGCATTATGAACGTCATCGGCGCGATTATCTGCGCTATTGCAGGCAATTAAGAGGAAAAGTCAATGAAACGCAAAGAAGATACGCCTGAACGCATTTGGCGCAGGAGGTATGAAGAAAGAAATAAGGAAGAGCGGATTAAAAAGAACAAAGTATGGGGAACGAGCATTGAACGCGAGTTTGCCGAAGAGATTGACGCTTTTCTTAAAAAGCACGGGCTAAAAAAAGTAGAATTGATTTACGAGGGCTATAATGCTCTCGTAAATCAATACGAAAAACAGAATGAATAGCGGTATTCGCAGTAAGAGGAGGATAAATGAAGGATATTCAATTTGAAAATAAAAAACTATACAGCGTCGTCGAGGTCGGTAAAATCCTAGGCATAGGTAAGGCAAGGGTATATAAGCTGATAAAGGATGGCCGCTTATCAGCTATGAACCTCGGCGGGTTGAAAATTAGAAAGGAAGCACTTGACAACTTTCTTGACAGTTACGAGAGCTTTTAGTAAAAAATTGCGAGGTGCATATGGGCGAAGTTCAAATAAGAAGTAAATATAAGAAGGGAGGGGCTGTTTCATACGGTTTTGCTTTTGAAATTGCTAATGTGGGCGGTAAACGAAAATGGTTTACAAAGTACGGTTTTAAATCTAAAAAAGAAGCAAAACAGGCAGGGGAAGTTGCACAACAAAATTATGAAAATTTTGGACAGGTAGTATCAAAAGACGAGATTTCTTATAGCGATTTCATAGACTATTGGCTTGAGAACGACTGTGCAATTGATTTAAAGCCTGTTACTGTTTCAAAGTATGAAAAGATGTCTAATCTTTTGTTAAAGCCAAATTTGGGTAAATACAAATTGAAGTCTATAACAAAAGAGATCTTGCAAACATTCCTTACAGAAATGTATGACAAGGGCTACTCATACAATTCTTTGACGGTCATTAAGGGGTTATTGACTAAAAGTTTTAATTTCGCAGTCGATAATCATTATGTCAACTATTCGCCTGCTTTAAGATTGAAAATACCTAAAAACAGAATTCCCAAAGTACCTACTCGTTCTGCCCCGCATACATATATTCCCAAAGAGTACATGGAGAAAATATTTGAGCGATTTCCCGAAAACTCATCCAGTTATCTGCCATTAAAATTAGCATATGAATGTGGACTCAGACTTGGCGAAGTTTTTGCTCTTTGTTGGGAAGATGTAGATTTTGTAAATAAGGTAATACGCATCAATCGTCAGGTTCAATGGTATGAGGACAAGGAGCGTAAACTTGAGGAAATAATAAAAAAGAACGGTACGGCTGAATGTGGTAATGGATTTTGGTATTTTGCCCCGCCTAAATATAAGTCTTATAGAGTGGTTGAAATAAGTGACGAGTTGGCAAATATTTTGACTAACGCAAGAGATAGACAGCTCAAAGCCCGTGATTACTATGGGATATTTTATAAAAACTATTACGCGGCAAATCCTTTATATTTTGACGGGACAAAGCCTGAACGGGAGTGTGGCATAAATAAAATCAGCGATGATGACTCCGGATACCATATTAATCTAATATGTATAAGAGAAAACGGTACCTATGTATCTCCCAGAACAATGCAACACGTATCAAGGGTAATTAAGAAAGAAATTTTTCCTGATTTCGATTTTCACTCTTTGCGTCATACTCATGCGAGTATGTTACTTGAAGCCGGTGCCGAGCAGAAATATATTCAAACACGCCTTGGACATAGCAACTTAAAAATAACTATCGATGTCTATGAACATACGACGGAAAATTTAAGGAGCAGAGGCAGAGCTGTAGTTAATAAACTGTATAATTGAATAGACATAGTAGAATGATGTTGAATTTTTGCCGAAAAATTCAACATCGGTAAAAAAATCGGACTTTGAACTCAGTTCAACATTGGTAATGAATGTTGAACTAATGTTGAACTGAGAGCCCGTTCAACCCTATGGTTGAGAAATTTAACAAGAAAAGTGGTTTTGGAAATTTTCCAAAACCACTTTATTTTGTTATTTAATTGAGTTAAAACACAATGTCTTGTGTTTATTACTTGCTCATTCCTTCCTGAACGGCAACTGCAACGGCAACGGTAGCGCCGACCATGGGGTTGTTGCCCATACCGATAAGGCCCATCATTTCAACATGCGCAGGAACGGAGGAGGAACCTGCGAACTGCGCGTCGGAGTGCATTCTGCCCATAGTATCGGTCATGCCGTAGCTTGCAGGACCTGCAGCCATGTTGTCGGGGTGAAGCGTTCTGCCTGTGCCGCCGCCCGATGCAACGGAGAAGTACTTTTTGCCGTTTTCAACACACCACTTCTTGTACGTACCTGCAACGGGGTGCTGGAAGCGGGTGGGGTTGGTAGAGTTACCGGTAATGGAAACGGAAACGTTCTCCATCTTCATTATAGCAACGCCTTCGGGAACGCTGTCTGCGCCGTAGCATTTAACCTTTGCCCTGCTGCCTTCAGAGAAAGCAACGGTATCGGTAACCTTAACCGTCTCGGTGTAGGGGTCGAACTGCGTCTTTACATAGGTGAAGCCGTTTATTCTGGAGATAATGTATGCGGCGTCTTTGCCGAGGCCGTTGAGTATAACTCTCAGGGGCTTTACGCGCACTTTGTTTGCATTCTCTGCAATTTTGATAGCGCCCTCTGCGGCAGCGAAAGATTCGTGGCCTGCAAGGAAGCAGAAGCAATCGGTGTCTTCATGCAGAAGCATAGCGCCGAGGTTGCCGTGGCCGAGACCTACCTTTCTGTTTTCTGCAACCGAGCCGGGTATGCAGAAGCTCTGAAGGCCGATACCTATTGCAGCGGCTGCGTCGGCAGCTTTTTTGCAGCCCTTCTTTATTGCGATGGCTGCGCCTACAGTGTATGCCCAAACGGCGTTTTCAAAGCAGATGGGCTGTGTACCGCGTACAATCTTGTCGCAGTCAACGCCCTTGGAAAGGCATATATCCTTGCATTCTTCTATGCTGTTGATGCCGTACTCTTTAAGCACGCCGAGTATTTTCTTTTCCCTTCTCTCGTATCCTTCGAAAAGTGCCATGATTAGTCAACCTCCTTGTCCGTTCTGGGGTCGATGTGTTTAACGGCGCCCTGCTCCTTGGTGTACCTGCCATAGGTGCCGATAGATTTTTCGTAAGCTTCGTTGGGGGTGAGGCCCTTCTTTATGAAGTCGGTCATTTTGCCGAGCGATACAAATTTATAGCCGCAAACTTCGCTGTTCTTGTCGAGCGCGATGGCAAGTACGTAGCCTTCTGCCATTTCAAGGTATCTTACGCCCTTGAGCTTGGTGCCGTACATAGTGCCCACCTGCGAACGAAGGCCCTTGCCGAGGTCTTCAAGACCTGCGCCTATAACAAGGCCGTCCTCAGAGAATGCCGACTGGGTCCTGCCGTAAACTATCTGCAGGAACAGTTCGCGCATGGCGGTGTTTATAGCGTCGCACACGAGGTCGGTGTTGAGTGCTTCGAGTATGGTTTTACCGGGCAGAATTTCCGCAGCCATAGCCGCCGAATGCGTCATGCCTGAGCAGCCTATGGTTTCAACCAAAGCTTCCTGGATAACGCCGTCCTTAACATTGAGCGTAAGTTTGCAAGCGCCCTGCTGGGGTGCGCACCAGCCCACGCCGTGGGTAAGACCTTTGATATCTTTGATTTCTTTTGCCTGAATCCACTGCCCTTCTTCGGGAATGGGAGCGGGGCCGTGTTCAAACCTGCCCGAAACGCCCTTGGCAACACAAATCATATTTTCAACGTCTTTTGAATACTGCATTTTGTGTTCCTCCGTTTAAAATTTGCCGCGCCCCGCAATTTATCGTGAATGGAACGCCGGCTTGTCTTTCCGAATGCAATTATAGCACAGTTTGAAATGATAATCAATATTTTGAGAGCGAGAAAATATTAAGCTTTGCAAAAAATTTTTAAAAAATTTTCTGTGGCGCGCCCGTTTTAAAAAAATTTGCGCCCCGTATAACTTTGTGTTTACATATTCTTAAAATGTATTATAATTATATTGTATTATAATATCCTGCGCCCGCATTTATTAAGTTGTGGGTAAGTGTGCAGTTTGAGTAAATCAGCTAAAAGCTGCACTTTAAATGCGCAGTATGCGTTTATCAGCGGTAAAGCTGCATTAAGGCGCGGCCTCGCATTGTGGGTAAAGCGGCGCTGCATTTTATAGGCAGGCATTTGATAAATAAGCTTGCGGCTTTTTACATACTGTTTAAAAAAATTGTTTCAAATCGAAGGTATAAAGGTAAATATATGTTGTGTGAGCGGTGCGGAAAAAATCCTGCTACGGTAAGCTATATGGAGGAGATAAACGGCAACAAGGTCGGGTATAATCTTTGCGAAAAGTGTTACTCCGAGTTTTTCGGTTCGTTCAATTCCTCCGTGGATAACGATATTCTCGCCGGGCTTATCGGCCAGTCGCCGCGCAAGCGCATACGCTCCTGCCCGGTTTGCGGGGCGTCTTATTCCGACTTTGAAAGGACGGGTCTTCTTGGCTGCGCCGCCTGCTACGATGTGTTCAAAGAGGAGCTCATGCCGTATATCGAGCGCATACAAGGTAAGGTGGTTCATGTAGGCAAAAAGGGTCAGAACCTGCACGAGCAGGAGCTTACAAGGTCGCTCAGCAAGCTCCAGGAGGAGCTGGAAAGGGCCGTGCGTGAGAGGAGGTACCCCGACGCCGAGCGCATAAATACCAGAATAAGGGCGGTCCGCACAAAAATAAAACAAATCAGGGGTGAAAAGGATGAGTAAAATAGGTCAGGGCACGCTTGTATCAACCCGCATAAGGCTGGCGCGCAATCTCGAAGGCTATCCCTTTCCCTCGCACCTCAAGGACGAAAAGCAGGCCAAGGAGATAATAAGGCTTGTTTCGTCCGGTCTCAACCGCCTCGAAGATTTCAAACTCTACTATATGGACGGCATAACCGAGTGGGAGGCCAATTCCTTAAAGGAAAACCACCTCATAAGTCCCGACCTCATTGCCCGCAGGCGTTCGGCCGCCGCGCTCATAAACGACGACCGCAGCATATCGGTAATGATAAACGAAGAGGACCACTTAAGGGAGCAGTGCATAGTCAGCGGACTGCAACTGCGGCGCGCGTACGATAAAATTTCTGAAATAGACAGCAAGATAGGCATGTCTATAAAGTTTGCCTATGACGAGCAGCTCGGCTACCTCACGGCCTGCCCTACAAATTTAGGTACGGGCATGCGCGCCTCGGTTATGCTCTTTCTGCCTGCCGTCACAATAAACGGCAAACTGCGCGAACTTGTCCGCTCAATCTCCCGCCTCGGTCTTACAGTGCGCGGAGTGTACGGCGAGGGCAGCGAGGCAGAGGGCTATATGTACCAGGTCAGCAACGAGGTCACCCTCGGCGTAACCGAGGATGAAATTCTCACTTCGGTGGAGCAGGTTGCGCACAGGATATGCGAGCTTGAGGAGGCTGAGCGCAAAAATCTTCTGAGCGGCTCTTCAAGGCTTAAAGTAAAGGATAAGTGCCTGCGCGCCTACGGCACAGCCACAAACTGCGCCATACTCGCCTCGGGCGAGCTGACGGGACTGGCCGCCGACATTAAGCTGGGCGCCTGCCTCGGGTATATACCCATAGACGGCGTGGCCGCCATAGACGAAATAGTTACAAGGATGAGGCCGTACAATATAAACAAATCTGCGGGGCGCAATCTTTCGGCGAGCGAGCGCGACGTCTACCGCGCCGAATATGTGGGCGAACATATAAGGCGGCTCGCACAAAAAAAGATATAAAAAATTATAATCGGCGGCACATATGCCGCAAATACTTAAAAATGATTGCTTTAAAAATATGTCAGTCGCTCTGCTTTTAATGGGCTATTGCATATTTTTAAAGATTGCTTGTTTTAATAAAAGGGCGGCACATATGCCTTAATCATTGCGTCGGAACGGCTCAGGTTATGGCATAAAAGACCGTCATATTGCAGCGGCGTAAGCCGCTTCACACCATGCCGCAAGGCAGAGGAGGAAGATAATATATGGAAGATTTCGACAAATTCACATCCAACCTTTTAAAGGTTATAGAGAGGGCGGAGAACGCCGCCGAGGTGTACAACAGCAGCTATATAGGCAGCGAGCACATAGTGTTTGCAATGCTCAACACCCCCGAATGTACGGCCTGCAAGGTTATGGAGGCCTGCGGAGTGCAGGAAGCTCCGTTCAGAGCCTATTTTGCACGCTCGATAGACCACGATTATAACGCAAAGGGATTTACCCCGCGCACAAAACATATGCTCATGCAGGCGGTCGAGCTTGCCGTTGCCATAGGCGGCGACGATGCGCTCGCAGGGACGGAGCATATGCTGTATGCGGTAATGTCTGAACCTGCCTGCCTGGCAATGCGCATATTCAGCGCGATGGGCGTGAATGTGACCGGACTTGCCGCACGGCTGGAGGTTGTGCTGCACGAAGGTTACAACGAAGAGGAGGAAGGCGTTGAAGAGAGCAATCCGTTCACTCAGTTCTTTTCGCCCTATTCGATGGGCGGCAAGGATAAGCGCACTGCTCAGCGCAACGAGCGCAAGCCCGACTCTCTCGGCGGCGAGATAGAAAAGTACGGCACAAACCTCACCCAGAAAGCGCGCGAGGGCAAGATTGACCCCGTTATCGGCAGAAAGAAGGAGATAGACAAAATTATCCAGGTTCTTTCGCGCCGCACAAAGAACAATCCGGTACTAATAGGCGAGCCGGGCGTCGGTAAGTCGGCCGTCGTGGAGGGACTTGCCCAGGCCATTGTCAGCAACCAGGTTCCCGACCTTTTGAAAAATAAAATAGTTTTCTCGCTCGACCTTGCCAGCATGGTTGCCGGTTCAAAATACCGCGGCGACTTTGAAGAGAGGCTCAAAAACGCCATAAACCAGGTCAAAAACAACGGCAACGTCATACTCTTTATAGACGAGATACACCAGATAGTGGGCGCGGGCGCAACGAGCGACGGCAGTATGGACGCCGCCAACATCTTAAAGCCTATGCTCGCCCGCGGCGAGTTGCAGACGATAGGCGCTACCACGCTAGAGGAGTACAGAAAGTATATAGAAAAGGACGCCGCTCTCGAGCGCCGCTTTACTCCCGTTCAGGTGGAAGAGCCCTCCGTTGAGGACACCGTGGAGATACTGCGCGGCCTGCGCGACAAGTACGAAGCGCACCACAAAGTTGTTATAACCGACGAGGCGATAATCGCAGCGGCCACTCTTTCAGACAGATACATCACAGACCGCTATCTGCCCGATAAGGCCATAGACCTCATAGACGAGGCTGCATCCCGTGCGCGCCTCAACAGCTACAATACTCCCGCCGCCGTAAAGGAGCTGGAGGATAAGCTCAAGCGACTGACCATGGAAAAGACCAAGGCGGCCAAGGACGAAAATTACAACCTTGCGCAGAAGCTGGTCGACGACATAAATGCCGTTCAGCAGCAGATAAACGACGCTAAAAAGGACTGGAACGGCGGCACAAAGGCAAACGCGCCGCAGATAGGCTCTGACGAGATAGCCGATATAGTCAGCGGCTGGACGGGCGTGCCCGTAACCAAACTGACTGAGGCGGAGAGCGAAAAGCTTTTGCACCTTGAAGAGAACCTGCACAAGCGCATCATAGGCCAGGACGAGGCCGTGTCGGCAGTGGCACGCGCCATACGCAGGGCAAGGGCGGGGCTCAACGAACCCAACAAGCCCATAGGCTCGTTCATATTCGTAGGCCCTACGGGCGTCGGCAAGACCGACCTTGCAAAGGCGCTTGCAGAGTGTATGTTCGGCGACGAAAAGCTTATGATAAGGCTGGATATGTCGGAGTACATGGAAAAGCACACCGTCTCCAAACTCATAGGCGCGCCTCCCGGATATGTGGGCTACGACGACAACGCAGGCGGTCAGCTCACCGAAAAAATAAGGCGCAAGCCGTACAGTGTGGTGCTGTTCGACGAGATTGAAAAGGCACATCCCGACGTATTTAACATTCTGTTGCAGATACTCGACGACGGCCGCCTTACGGACAGCAAGGGCAGGGTTATAAACTTCAAGAATACCATAATAATACTCACGTCCAACGTCGGCGCAAGCCAGATAAAAAAGATGTCCAACTTCGGCTTCAGGTCGGAGGACGACGACGGCTACGTGGATATGCGCGAAAATATTATGAGTGCCTTGCGCGAGCAGTTCAAGCCCGAATTCCTCAACAGGTTGGACGATATAATTATCTTCCGCAAGCTCACCCGCGAAGAGCAGGGCAAGATATGCGAAAAGATTATTGACGGCCTGGAGCATAAACTTCAGCTCAAGGCAATCTCTCTGAATATAAAGCCTGCCGCCATGGAAAAGCTGCTCTCTGAAGGTTACAGCGAGGAGTATGGCGCAAGACCTATGAAGAGGGTGGTGCAGAAGCGCATAGAGGACAGACTTTCAGACGAAATCCTTGCAGGCAACATTCTGCCAGGCGAAGAGGTTACCGTCAACGTCAATGCGGACGGCAATTTTGTATTCCGCTCAGATAAAAAGGTGACCGACTGATTGCCTTAAATTAAAAACAGTTTTGTACTATGCGGCAGTTTGCCGTTTAAGCTTGCGGGCGCCCGATTTTCGGGCGCCCGCAAGTCTTTGCCTGCGACTTGACTTCTTTAAGATGGCTTTGGCTCAAATTGTGTCCTATATACCCTCTTGCAGGCAATCGCAAATTACCTGCTCTTAAAATGTTGCCTGCGGCGGCAATACTGTGTTAAAATATTTACAGTATATTTGATATTACTGTATACATTAACGAGAGAATATGGGATTTCACAATTTATTTTTCAAGGCCATAGACGCCGTTTACGAGCGTCCGCAGAACGGGCGTAAGTGTACGCGTTTCAGCGGCATTGAATTTGACGTTAAAACAGATATAGTGTACGAAAGTTCTCTGCCCGAAGTGTGCAGGCTTGACGTGTACCGCGCCAAAGATTGTATATGCGGTAAAAAGCTGCCCGTACTGTTTTACCTGCACGGCGGCGGGTTTGTGGCAGGCGATAAGTACCACCGCCGCGCCTTTTCCAAGTGGGTTGCAACTCAGGGCTATGCTGTGGTAAACGTAAATTACGCCCTCGGCCCGCAGTATAAATTTCCCGTTCCGCAAACTAAGCTTATCTCTGCCCTCAACTGGGTTACAGACCATGCCGAAGAGTTCGGCTTCGACCTCTCTCGCGTGTGCGTGGGAGGGGACAGCGCGGGCGCTTACTATGCCTCTGTGCTTGCCTGCATAGTCGGCAGCGCAGAGCTTCAGAATATGCTGGGCGTACATACACAGATAAATTTCGGGGCGGCACTTTTAAACTGCGGCGTGTACGATATGGAGTTGCTCGCGCGCAAGGTAATACTCTTCGACGCAGGCAGAAAGGTGTTTAAGGATATGACGGGCATAAATGCCTCGGGAATACCTTTATACAGATGGAATTTTCTGTTCAGCGTGCCCGATATTATGAATAGAAGTTTCCCGTCCACACTTTTAATACATTCAGAAAAGGACATTCTCTGTGTGGGACAGGCCGAAGCAATGCTGTCTGCGCTCAGGGAAAACGGAATACAATTCTGTGAGTATAAGTCCACGCGCCTCAAGGATAATCACTGTTTTTCGCTGATGTGGAAGGGCAGGGCGGCGGAGGAGTGCAACGCTATTATAAAGGCGTTCCTTTCCGACTTTTCTGAGGGACGGTTAAGTTAAGTAACTGTGTGTAGCGCACTGTCTTTGCCAATTCCCGGCTGTGTTTAAAGTGGTTTATGGTTTTTAAGTTGCGTTTAAAGTCTTTTATTGCTTCAGACTGCATTTTATATGTTGCTTAAAGCTGTTTTTTAAGCGGCGGGCGCGGCGGCA
>DVNE01000040.1 GCA_018714625.1 Candidatus Coproplasma excrementigallinarum | reverse complement strand
TATGGGCGCGCCGCGGCCGACTTTCGTATGTTACA
The DNA here is from genome assembly GCA_018714625.1 of Candidatus Coproplasma excrementigallinarum. GTDB lineage: Bacteria > Bacillota > Clostridia > Christensenellales > Borkfalkiaceae > Coproplasma > Coproplasma excrementigallinarum. The sequence goes on along the minus strand of DVNE01000040.1, from coordinate 23,206 downwards.
GCGTGCGCACATTTATTTATAATGAGTACGCGCGCATAGGGTACATACGCACGCCGTACAAGCTGCCTTGCAAAAACTGCACCGGCGCAACCGCGTAAACGCCGCAGCCGCAAATAATGCACAACAATGCTTAGCTGCCGAAGTCTTATTGCCGCATTTTTAACTTTTTTGCCCGAAGTTTAAAAAAAGTGAAAAATACGCACAAAAACGCGTGCCAAATAAAAATTTAGTGCTATAATAGGAAAGGTGTTTTGCCGCGACCGCAGCGCATTATGCGCCTTGCGCGCCAACTTCAGTTAATTTTTGCGGCTTTAAAATGTCGCGCAAAGAGGGTAATATGGTATTTTACGTCAATCATCCGCTTGGCTATGTTATGATAATAGCCATAATTCTGCTCGCTACCAAGTTGTTCGGGCTGCTGTTCCGCAAGATGCACCTGCCGGAAGTTCTCGGCTTCATTATTGCGGGCATTGTAATAGGTCCGTCCATATTCGGCCAATTCTGCGGTTATACGCTCATAGGGTTCGAATCGGACGTCAAAGACGGGCTGTATAAGGCGCTGTTCGCGCTCGAGAGTATAGTTGATTCCACCACGGGCGAGCTCACCCGCAGCAACGAAACGGTGCTCGTGCTCTCCAAAGTGGGTGTTATTTTAATAATGTTCTCCGCGGGACTGGAAACAAACATCAAAGACCTTAAAAATACCGGCCTTGCCAGCGTACTTATGGCTTGTGCGGGCGTAGCTGTACCCTTTGTGCTCGGCCTTGTAATCAGCCTTCCCTTCGGAAGCATAGGCCTCGGCACAGCAAACATCTTCCGTTGCGTATTCATAGGTACAATACTCACCGCAACCAGCGTGGCTATTACGGTATCCGTGCTCAAGGAACTCGGCAAAATAAATACAAAACTGGGCACAACCATCGTCTCCGCGGCGGTTATAGACGACGTTATAGGCATAGTGGTGCTCTCGATAGTAACTAGTATAGCGCGCAGCGGCAGCGTTACTGCCGAAAACGGATTTGAGGCGTTCAAGGGCACTATATACGGCACTATAATAATGATAGTTGCCTTCTTCGTGGTTGCAATAGCCATAGGCTTCGGCATAAACAAGCTGTTCAGATGGCTGGAAAAGAAGTGGCCGCACACCCACAGACTGCCCATATTCTCGCTTGTAATCTGCTTTATATACAGCTGGCTTGCAGAGGAAATCTTCGGCGTTGCCGATATAACGGGCGCGTTCCTTGCGGGCGTTGTAATCGCAACCGTCGTAAATTCGGGCGAGTATGTTGATTCAAAAGTCAATGTAAATACATATACTATATTTGCACCCATATTCTTTGCCAATATAGGCATAAGCAACATAGATTTCAGCGACGTTGGCGGCACTATACTGCTCTTCTCGGTGCTTGCGGTGCTGATGGGTCTGATAGGCAAAATCGTCGGCTGCGGCGCAGTTGCAAAGGGGTTCGGCTATAACTGGAGGCAGTCTGCAATAGGCGGCGTCGGCATGATGGCGCGCGGCGAAGTTGCGCTCATAGTCACACAGACGGTAACCGACAAAACTCTCGGCGAGCACGCCCTCGGCGGCGAGTTCATGATAATGACGGTGCTGCTCATCCTTGCATCTTCAATACTTACGCCCATACTTCTCAAAGTGCTTTACAGCAAGGAGTTGCCTCTTCAGCAGGGCCCCTGCGGTAAGATGCCCGAAGGCGTTGCCGAGCTTTCCGTCTCCGACGCCGATGCCGGTGCAGACGCGGAAGAGGGCGGCGAGGCTGAAGGCGAAGAGAGTTCTGCCGCGCATAAAGCTTAAAATGGACGGGCGTTGTAGTACGTCTGCCGTGTATATCGGAAATTTTAATCTGGATATTCGGTTTTATTAAGGCAGATTTGATTGCAGGCGGTAAAAATAATACGCGTAAACGCCGTACGGTGTTGCAATATAAAAGCTTTGACGAGGTGCGCTTGCATTCCACTGTGATTGGAGTTTTAAGCGTCCGCCGCGCCTTTATAATGGCGCGGCGGACGCAATTTTCAAAAAAGGGGTTGACAAATCTGTCCGATTAATGTATATTAACATAACATCACACAGATTGCGGCTACACTATGTGCGCCGCGTAGGGGGATATATGGATATTTCCAGCCTGCGCGAAGGAAATTCGCTCAAGGTGGTATTAAACGGCGAATTATGCGCCGAAAGCGTGCCGCAGACGGAAGCTTTTCTGAATAAGAGCCTCGGCGGCATAAACGCTCTCACCGTGGACTGCGACGGGGTAAAGCGCATCACAAAGGAGGGGCTTATGCTCCTGCTTGCCACAAAAAAGAAGCTCGGAAATCTTAAAATGGCGCTCACCAATGTCAGCGAGGCCGTCTACAACAGTCTTGAAGAGCAGGGCATAACCACTCTGATAGATGTCGGCAGGTCGGTATAAGCGCTCAGTCCGCAGTTTTTCTCGCGGGGAGAGGGTTAAGGGTGGGCCGAAGCGCTGAATTTGCGCCGCGCCGAAGACTGTGTGCGGAGTGCAAAAAAATTTACTTATAATAACATATTTGCGTGCAGATGTCGTTTTTGTGCATCTGCGCGTTTTTTGCGCATTTTTTGGGTTTGCGGCGTAAATTTTTGCTTTTTACAGATAAAAAATAACCTCAGTGACGGCATTTTTGGCTGAAAACGGAATTTTTTTATGCGTTGACATATCTCTGCGCCAATGGTAAACTAAAAAACAGGTGCTGCATATGAGTGCCTAGTCGAGTTTGCAGTGGTAAAAAACTATGTCTGAAGAGCAATTAAAGCTCACGCCCGTTGCGGGGCGCGCAACGATAAACAAAAAGGAGGCGATAACCGGTTCGGTATCTCTCGCCATACTCATAAATATATTTGTGCTCGTCCTCGTTCAGGGCGCAAATATGCTCTTTCTGCACACTCTTCCCGCGCTGTTCTGGGTGATAGCGGGGCTGTTTATTGCCGCAGACGGCGTGCTCTGTGCGCTTATTTTCCGCCGTGCATTGCAGGACGCCTGGCAGGCTGCCGACGCCGCACCATATACGATAGCCTTCCGCAGCGACGGTTTTCTTGTGCTGTGCCACATGGACGGCAGAAGTGAGGCAATTCCCATACAAGAAATAATCTGCGCAAAGGCGCGCCCAGATAAGCTCGGGTTTATAGTAAACGGCTGGGCATATTCAGGCAATTTAAACTACGGCAGCATTGTGTTCTTTGTAAAAAACGGTAACAAAATTTTGAAAAAGCGGGTAAAATATGTTGTGAACTGCGCGCAGGCCGCCCGCTACATAAGCGGTGTATTTCTTTCGGACGGCCTGGATGACGCCGCCGACTGTTAATATGTTGTTTGCGCCATTATGTTTTTTAGTTTTTCTGCCTTGCCGCGCCGCCGAACGGCGGCGCGGCAAGTAAAAACATTCGTGCCGCAATCAAGTTGGCGCGCAACCAGAGAGCCGTAACATGAGAGCGGCAAGACAAAAACATTCGCGCAGCAGCCCGAGAGCGGCAACCCGAAAAGCGACGGCGCGGCAGTTAAAATTTTATTATTTTTTGCGTTCATTTTATTGACAAATTTTTGTCTGCTGTGGTAATATCTTAATGCAACTTAATCCCGTGGGGGAGTAGTAAGCGCGCTTTGCCGGCGCGTGGCAGTCAACCAACATCGTGGCATACTTTAAAAGTGTGTCTGGCCTGCCTTAAATTATCAGACTCGCGTATAACCTTTGAATGGCTATACGGGAGTATTATGTACCGTAAGCCTGAGGGCTTGCGGGATTTTTTTTGAGCGGCTGTTTTTTTGCCGCCCTTTGTTGCAAACTGAATTTGGAGGTTTTTATGAAGGAGTACATGCAGTCCGCACGCGAACTGCTCGCCGAAAAGGGTATAGACCCTTCCCGCGGCCTCTCTGCCGAAGAGGTGGAGCAGAGCCGCAAAAAGTACGGCGAAAATCAGTTCACGCGCGAAAAGCCCAAAACTATCTTCAAGCGAATTCTGGAAGCGCTGTGCGAACCTATGCTCATAATTCTGCTCGTCGCGCTCGCCATCACCGTCGCCGTGCAGATAGTAAGGGTTTGCGCGGGCGGCGAGTTCGACTGGATTGAGTGCGTGGGCATAGTTGTTGCCGTCGTGCTCTCGGTCGCAATATCCGTCGTCATGGAGGACAGAAGCGCCAGGGCGTTCGAGGCACTCTCCAAGATGAGTGAAGATATGCTCGTAAAGGTGGTGCGCGACGGCGAAACAAAGATGATACCGCAAAAGGAAGTCGTCGTAGGCGACATTCTGTGCGTAGAGACGGGCGCAAAGCTGCCTGCCGACGGAAGGATTATAGATAGCACTCAGCTCATGTCTGACGAAAGCGCCCTCACTGGCGAAAGCATGGCAGTGCATAAGGACGCCGACTTTATCTGCGACGCCGAAAACACCCCCGTTGCCGAAAGGCGCAATATGCTCTATTCTGGCTGCTTTATAACGGGCGGCAGCGGCAGGGCGGTAGTCACCGGCGTGGGCGACAATACCGAGTTTGGCAAAATAGCGCGCGAGCTTACCAATCAGGATAAGTCCAGTACGCCTCTGCAGGAAAAGCTCGCCAAGCTCGGCAAGCTGATAACCACGCTCGGTGCAATAGCGGCGGCCCTCATTTTCGTAGTCCAGGTAATAGAAATCTGCGTTATGGGCTTTACCGGCTCAGACCCCGCGCTGCTCTTTGAAAATATGACGGGCGGACAGATATTCGAGCAGTTCTCCAATGCATTTATAGACAGTATCGTGCTGATAGTTGCCGCCGTGCCCGAAGGCCTGCCCACTATCGTTGCCGTCACGCTTGCGATAGATATTATCAAGATGTCCAAGCAGAACGCGCTTGTCAAAAAACTTGTCGCGTGCGAAACGGTCGGCTGCATAAATGTAATCTGTTCGGATAAGACGGGTACGCTCACCGAAAACAGAATGACGGTCACCGATATTCAGCTTGGCAACACCCATCTCTCGCCCTCGGAACTGCCCAAAGACAGCCTTATGATGCGCGGCTTCTGCGTCAATTCTACGGCGGACGTACACTTCAGCGGCAATACACCCGAATTTATAGGCAACCCCACCGAGTGTGCAATGCTCGTCGCTACGCACAAGTCGGGTGTGGAATACGCAAGCATAAGGGAGGCGTTCAAGCGCATTTACCGCTACCCGTTCTCTTCCGAAACCAAGAATATGACCACGGTCATAGACGAGGACGGCAGCGCGGTGGCGTACACCAAGGGCAGCCCCGAAAAGATACTTGCCATGTGCGATATGCCCGAAGAGGAGCGCAGGGCGGCAGAGGAGGCCATTGCGTCTTATCAGGCTCAGGCGGGCAGGGTAATAGGCTTTGCTCACCGCAGGCTGGAGCATAAGTACGACTTCGATAACGAGCGCGCCCTCGTCGAAAGCCATATGACGTTCGACGGCTTCGTGGTAATTTCCGACCCTCTGCGCGCCGACGTATTTGCCGCCGTAGAACGCTGCCGCCATGCGGGTATAGATATAAAGATGCTCACGGGCGACAACATAATCACGGCCAAGGCCATAGCTACTCAGCTTGGCATACTCGACGAAGACCATATAGTGGTAGAGGCCAAGGACCTTGAAGACCTCTCTGAAGAGGAATTTTCTGAAATTGTCAAAAAGATACGCGTAATAGCGCGCTCCACGCCCGTAATAAAGATGCGCGTGGTAAAGGCGCTCAAGGCGCAGGGCAACGTTGTTGCAGTTACAGGTGACGGCATTAACGACGCGCCTGCAATAAAGAACGCCGACGTCGGCGTCGCCATGGGCATAACGGGCACCGAAGTCAGCAAGGAGGCCAGCGACATAGTCCTGCTTGACGACTCGTTCTCTACCATAGTAAAGGCCGTGCAGTGGGGCAGGGGCATATACGAAAATTTCCAGCGCTTCATTCAGTTCCAGCTCACGGTAAACCTTTCGTCCGTGCTCATAGTCTTCCTGTGCGTAGTGCTCAACATAGGCAATCCCTTCACCGCACTTCAGATGTTGTGGATAAACCTCATTATGGACGGTCCTCCCGCAGTAACGCTCGGCCTCGAGCCCATGCGCGACGGACTTATGGACAGAAAGCCTACACCGAGAAATTCGAGCATAGTTTCAAAGGATATGCTGCTCAGAATAGTGGTAAACGGACTGTTCATGACGCTTATTGTGGTGCTCCAGACCGAGCTCAACTTCCTCGGCATAGAACAGGGACACGAGCAGACGGCGGTATTTACTCTGTTTGTGCTCTTCCAGCTCTTCAATGCCTTCAACGCAAGGGAGCTTGGCGATACAAGCATATTCAGAAGTTTCCTCAAAAACCACATAATGCTCGGCGTATTTGCAGGCACGTTTGTGCTTCAGATAATAATTACGCAGTTCGGCGGAGATGTGTTCGATACCAACGGCCTCAACATAATCGACTGGCTCAAGGTGTTTGCAATGGCGCTCTCCATAATAGTGGTATCAGAGGTGGTAAAACTTATACGCAGGCTTGTGCTTTCAAGGGGCGCAAAGGCCGCAAAGTAATCTGCATGCGTAAATTTGAATTAGTGCGGCAATATGCGGCAAATAACGGCATTTTAAGGGCGTTTTAGCTGCATAAAAAGATGTTGTATAAAATAAAAAAGGGCGCGCAGGGGCATAAAATGTCCCTGCGCGCCCTGCCTTTTGTCCCCGCACGTAAATTACGCCGTTGACAAAACTTTTTCGCGGCGGTATAATCTTAGCGTAAAATAAATAAAGCGAGGTACAACATGCTCGAAAGAGGTAACAAAGCTCCCGATTTTACGCTCAGCGACGCCGACGGCAGGCAATATTCCCTTGCCGACTTTGCAGGCAAGCCGCTCGTGCTCTATTTTTATCCAAAAGACAATACCCCCGGCTGTACGCGCCAAGCGTGCGCATTCGGCGCGCTGTATGGCCAGTTTAGGGCGCTCGGCGCAGAGGTGGTGGGCGTCAGCAAGGACTCGGCAGCCTCTCACGCAAAATTCCGCGAAAAGTTTTCCCTGCCCTTTATTCTGCTCTCCGACCCCGACAGGACTGTACACGAGGCCTACGGCGCTATGGGCGAAAAGAAGCTCTACGGTAAGGTGACTTACGGCACCGTGCGCACCACATATGTCATTGGTGCAGACGGTACTATTATTTACGCCAAGGCAGGCGCTTCGCCCGATAAAAATCCGCAGGAAGTGCTCGACTTTTTAAAGACCTTGGAAAACTGATCTGATTTCCTGCGAGGCTGTATCTTAAAATTGATTTAAGGTGCAATCGGTCTGACTTCTGCCGCGGATAGTTTGCAGCAGAGGTTTCAGCTTTTTATATGCTGCGGCTGTAAATAAATTTGCAAATAAATGAAGTGCGGCGCGCAGAAAAATCCGCGCGCCGCACCCTTATATGGAGGAGAATCTGAAAAACATGAAGATTGCTGTGAGCTGTTTTTTGTGTGTCTGGTATATTATATTCCCCGCCGACCTCTGTTGTGACTGCCTCTGTTCGGTTGCGTAAAAATATTTAAGCGGGCTCTGGCCGCTGAAGGTTTACCAGCTTACCGACCAGTATTCGGGCGCAGCGCCCGTCACGAACATTATAACAAGCATAACAATAAAGTCTATGATTATCGCCGTGCCGAGGGTGCTGTCTATAATTATCGCCGCCTTTCTGCCCATCTTTGAAATGAGCTTCATCATAGGCTTAAAGGCGAACGCCATAATAAGGTACACGCCTCCGCCGTATAAAAGGGTGGTTATTATGCTGGTATAGCGCGTTATATGCGTGGGTATCTGGCTGTAATCCCATAAAATTACGCCTGCAAACTTTTCGTAAAGCATTCCCACGGCAATTTCGCCTGCCATTATGAATGCGAATATCACCAGAAAGTATATTATGTGCGAAAGTATTTTGCCGCGCGTATTGTCTTTGAAAATTCTTTTGCCGAAAACTTTCAGCTCGTCGGGAGTGCCAAGGCAGCAGTATATCGCAAGCAGCGCTATGCCGTAAGCGAACAGAAAGGGCAAAAGCTGATGGCGGCAGTCGAATACGTGCTGTACGGTCATTCGGCCTATGTTTTCCGCGCAGAAGCCAAAGAAGGAAAAAATTATCATTGCAACGCCGAAGTAATATACTTCATAACCGAATACTGTAACTTTCCTGCGTTTGCGCTCAATCGGGTTGTCTTTTTTCAGGCTTTCTGTGCCTATTACTCCTGCATTTTCCATAAAAAACTCCTTGTTCGGGGTGTTATTGACTTTCTGTTTTTTCTCGCTTATATCTATTTTGTCTGCGGTCTTTTTTCTGCTCCCGTCGTTTTCAGCTTTGCCGCGCCACAGCTTTCAATAATGTAGCATGGGCAGGACTGCTCTTTGCCTGGCTGTTCCTTGCACCAGGTGCGCCGCCTTTGCCGTACGCAATGGCGGCGCTCTCTTACAACGCCCTCTGTCTTTTACGCCTTATAATATAAATATGTTTTATAAAATAAATATAAAGCTTTTATAAACATAGTATAAACTTATCTTTTTTATTGACTTTTCGGGCATATTTTAGATGTTTTTAGTTAATTTTTTGTTTAAAAGTTGTAAAACAAAAGCAAAAAGGTGGCAATGGCTCTTTGCCTGCCCGTTGACATTTTATGCCTGCGGCTATATAATTGATTACAGGGCGCGGCTGAGCTGCGCATCTTATGCATTTTTTGCGGTTTACCCGCTGTATGAGGGGTTATAATGAAGAAGTACATACTTGCGCTCGACCAAGGCACAACCAGCACGCGCGCCGTGCTCTTTTCAAAGGACGGCTCACCCGTAGCAACCTGCGGGAGGGAGATATTGCAGATTTACCCTTCCCCGGGGCTGGTTGAACACGACCCGGAGGAGATTTTCTTTTCCGCGCTGCGCGTCGTTTCGGGCGTGATGGAGCGCGCGGGTGCGTCTGCTGACGATATCGCAGCCATAGGCATCACCAACCAGCGCGAAACCACCATAGTGTGGGACAGGCTTACCGGCAAGCCCATACACAACGCCATAGTCTGGCAGTGCCGCCGCACGGCCGAACGCTGTGCCCGACTGGTTGTCGAGGGCTACGGCGAGAGCATACGCGCCAAAACGGGGCTTATCCCCGACGCCTATTTTTCTGCCACCAAACTCGAGTGGCTGCTCTCCAACGTGCCGGGCGCAAGGGAGCGCGCAGGGCGGGGCGAGCTGCTCTTCGGTACGGTGGATACCTATCTGATATGGCGGCTCACGGGCGGAAAGGTGTTTGCCACCGACTATACCAACGCCGCGCGCACAATGCTGTTCAATATACATACCCTCGACTGGGACGAAGACCTGCTCAGGCTCTTTTCCGTGCCTCGCTGTATGCTGCCGCAGGTGCGGGCGTGCGGAGCGGACTTCGGCGTCACTCTCAGGGAGCTTTTCGGCGGCGAAATACCCATATGCGGAGTTGCAGGCGACCAGCAGGCGGCGCTTTTCGGGCATCTGTGCCTCAATGAAGGCGAGGCCAAGAACACCTACGGCACGGGGTGTTTTTTGCTCATGAATACGGGCAATAAGGCCTGCTCGGCCGATGGCGGGCTGATTACCACGCTGTGTGCCTGCGTTTCGGGCAGGCCGCAGTATGCTTTGGAGGGTTCGGTGTTCATAGGCGGCGCGGCCGTGCAGTGGCTGCGCGACGGCCTGGGTATAATCTCTTCCGCGGCTGAAACGGAGGAGCTGGCCGAAAGAGTTGCCGACAGTGCAGGTCTGTATTTTGTGCCTGCGTTCAACGGCCTGGGCGCGCCCTACTGGGACAGCTCTGCCAGCGGAATGCTGTGCGGCATAACGCGCGGGGCAAAAAAGGAACACGTCGTGCGTGCCGTACTCGAGGGCATAGCCTATCGCGTAAACGATGTGTTGCGCGCAATGGAGGCGGCCTCGGGTGTAAATCTTTCCAGACTGTCTGTGGACGGCGGCGCAAGCGCAAATAATTTCCTCATGCGCTTCCAGGCGGATATTTCGGGCTGCTGTGTGGCGCGCCCTGCAATAACCGAGGTCACTTCGCTCGGCGCTGCGTACATTGCGGGACTTTCCTGCGGGTTCTGGGAAAGTGAGAGCGAACTTCGCGGCTGTGCCGTGACCGAAAGGCTGTTTTCACCCACGCTCTCAGCGGCAAAGCGTGAGGAGCAGCTTGAAGGGTGGAGGCACGCCGTTGCAAAATCGCGCCTTTAATATAATTTAAAATTCAGCATTTAATTTTAGTTTTTAATTGACCGATAATATCTCGCCTTCAGTATACGGGTGACAGCATTTTAAAGCTCACTTTTGCGCCTTTCGTGCATTTGCACGCACATATATTGCAAGTAATAAACAATTAAAAATGATTAAATAAAATAATTAATTAAATTAATTAAAAAATGACCGATTAAATAATCGGCAATTAAATTAATTAAATAATTATTTTTTAATGTGTAATATTTTTTGAAGTATGAATGAAAATAAATATAAGCTCAATTTCGAGATGGTGCCGGACAGCTGTTGGTATTCAAATCTGCGCAGTCTGCTTACAAAGGAGCAGTGGGACGTCCTGCGCAAAAAGGCGTACGCCCGTGCGGGCGGCAGGTGCATGATTTGCGGCGCGCCGTCGAAGCGGCTGGAGGCGCACGAACAGTGGGAGTACGATGAAAAGACTTGTACGCAGCGCCTTAAAAACATAATTGCCGTCTGTCCCCTGTGCCACGCCGTAATTCATATCGGCCGCACGTCACTCAAGGGCGACATCCGTGCCGCCGAAGAACATTTCATGCGCGTGAACGGCTGCAGCTATGCGGAATACCGCGCGGCGCTGGGCGAGGCCAACCGCGACCACATCCGCCGCAACAAAGTCCCCGAGTGGCGGCTGGACATCACTGCGCTGGCAAAATTTTTGTGAATTTCGCGTCGCGATTGTGAAGTTGCACTTCCTTAATTAAGTTGTCCACATTTTGTAAAAAGTTTTCAACAATCGCTGTCCGCCGCTCTGTGCGGCGGCCTTTTTATGCCTTGCGGGCGTGCTTTTGCCCTTTGAGCTTTGTTACAAAAAAACATACTATATATTGTGTGTTTAGGCTTGACAAAAACACTATATAGCCTTTATACTGTTATTTGCTGCGTTAAAAAGCGGCGGTGTTAGGTCTTGCCCGCAAAAATTGGCAAAACCCTGTGCATACTTGCCATAAAAAATTTTTATACAAGATATTGTGCCAAGGGTATTGACAATACACAATATATGTAATATAATATAAATGTTCGCAGAAAGGTACGGCTTGCGGCGCGTTGAGACAGTACGCGGCGCAGTTTTTTACGAATAGAGGCTTTAAATTAAGTTTTGTGAATAAATAAGGGCTGCGGTGCGGGAGTGCTCTCATCCGTGCGGCCGCGGCGGGTTGCACCGAATGTGTGCGCCACTTAAGGAGGAATTACTATGAAAGTTATAAAGAGGGACGGAACGACTACCGATTTCGACGGCAGCAAAATCTTTACCGCCATCAAAAAGGCCAACGAGTCCGTAGACTTTGAAGACAGAATAACCGACGACCAGATAACTGCGATAGTGGACGATATTTCTTCGCGCCACAGAGCCCGTCTGCTCGTTGAGGACATTCAGGATATGGTAGAGGAAAAGCTGATGGAACTGCAGAAGTATCAGCTTATGAAGTCGTACATTCTCTACCGTTACGAGCGTGCCCTCGTGCGCAAGGCCAACACCACGGACGAGAGCATTCTTTCGCTCATCCGCAATGCCAACAAGGACGTAATGGAGGAGAACTCCAACAAGAACGCACGCACTGCGTCCACCCAGCGCGACCTTATTGCGGGCGAGGTTTCCAAGGACCTCACCAGAAGAATTCTTCTGCCCGAATATATCTCCAAGGCGCACGACGAAGGTGCAATCCACTTCCACGATGCCGACTATTTCCTTCAGCCCATATTCAACTGCTGCCTTGTAAACATAGGCGACATGCTTGATAACGGCACGGTTATGAACGGCAAGATGATAGAAAGCCCCAAGTCGTTCCAGGTTGCCTGCACGGTTGTTACACAGATAATAGCCTCCGTCGCATCTTCGCAGTACGGCGGTCAGTCGGTAAACATGGCGCACCTCGGCAAATACCTCCGCCGCACCAAGGAAAAGTATATGAAGCAGTGCGACGAACAATTCGGCGACACCATTTCCAAGGAAGAGAAGGAAAAGTTTGTTTCAGTGCGCCTTAAGGACGAACTCAAGGCGGGCGTGCAGACCATTCAGTACCAGATTAACACGCTCATGACGACAAACGGTCAGTCACCCTTTGTCACGCTCTTCCTCTACCTCAAGCCCGACGATCCCTATATTGAAGAGAACGCCATGATAATAGAGGAAATTCTGCGCCAGCGTTATCAGGGCATAAAGAACGAGGTGGGCGTATATGTTACCCCCGCGTTCCCCAAGCTTATATACGTGCTCGACGAAAACAACTGCCTCAAGGGCGGCAAGTACGATTACCTCACAAAGCTTGCCGTTAAGTGCTCGTCAAAGCGCCTCTATCCCGACTACATCTCTGCAAAGAAGATGCGCGAAAACTACGAAGGCAACGTCTTCTCGCCCATGGGCTGCCGTTCATTCCTCTCTCCCTGGAAGGACGAAAACGGCAACTACAAGTTTGAAGGCCGCTTCAACCAGGGCGTCGTATCCCTCAACCTGCCCCAGATAGGTATTCTCGCCCGCGGCGACGAGGATAAGTTCTGGAAACTGATGGAAGAGAGGCTTCAGCTCTGCTATGACGCGCTCATGGTTCGCCATAACGCGCTCATGGGTGTATCTTCCGATGTATCTCCCATACACTGGCAGTACGGCGCAATAGCCCGTCTCGGCAAGGGTGAAAAGATAGATAAGTACCTGCTCAACGGTTATTCCACAATTTCGCTCGGCTATATCGGTCTGTACGAAGTTACCAAACTTATGAAGGGCGTTTCGCACACCACTCCCGAAGGTCTTGAGTTTGCACTCAGAGTAATGAAGTGCATGCGTGACCACTGCGAGAAGTGGAAGAAGGAGACGGGTATAGGCTTTGGTCTGTACGGTACTCCCGCGGAGTCGCTGTGCTACCGCTTTGCGCGCATAGACAAGGAGCGTTTCGGCACAATAAAGGACGTAACCGACAAGGGCTACTACACCAACAGCTATCACGTTGACGTGCGCGAGCATATAGACGCATTCTCCAAGTTCAAGTTCGAGAGCCAGTTCCAGCAGATTTCTTCGGGCGGCGCAATCTCGTACATCGAAATACCCAATATGCGTCACAACCTTGCGGCCATGGAGGACGTCGTTAAGTTCATATACGACAATATCCAGTACGCCGAATTCAACACTAAGTCAGACTACTGCCACGTGTGCGGGTTTGACGGCGAGATAATAATAAACGACGACAACGAGTGGGAGTGCCCCATCTGCCACAACAAGGACCAGCGCAAGATGAACGTAACCCGTCGTACCTGCGGCTACCTCGGCGAAAACTTCTGGAACGTGGGCAAGACCAAGGAAATCAAGGCAAGGGTTCTGCACCTTTAATCGGCTCAGACACGCTCGTCCGAAGGTTTAAAGTCATTTTAATCCGATTGGCTTAAAGTTTAAATCAAGGCAAAAAGCCGTCGCGGTCGGGCTGTGCTTTAAAGACTGTGCGGACTTTATTAAAATTATAAAAACGCGCGGCGCGCATATGTGTATGCGCGCCGCCTTTGTTGTATATATACGGCGCATAGGTCAGCCGCCTAAGAGTAAAAGTAAAAAAATCACGTCGGTATCAGTTTATCAGCAAAAAAATTGCAATTATAAGGTGTTTTATGAATTACGCTACTATAAAATATTACGATATAGCCAACGGCCCGGGCGTGCGCGTTTCGCTGTACGTCAGCGGCTGCCGCAACCACTGCAAGGGTTGCTTTAACCACGAAACCTGGGACTTTGCCTATGGCAATCCCTTCACTCCCGAGGTGGAGGAACAGATTTTCAAGGGCATGGAGCCCTCGTTTATAAAGGGCTTTTCCCTTCTCGGCGGCGACCCGTTCGAGCCGGAAAACCAGCTCGCGCTCGTCGGTTTTATGGAGCGCCTCAGAAAAAAATTCCCCGATAAATCCGTGTGGGCGTGGACGGGCTACGGGTTCGAGTCCGACCTGCTCGCAGGCAAAAAGGGCGACCCCGAAGTTACGATGCGCCTTCTCAACTGCATAGACGTGCTTGTGGACGGCAGATTTGTAGAGGAGCTTAAGAACCCAGACCTTCTCTTCCGCGGTTCGGCCAACCAGCGCATGATACTGGTAAAGCAGTCTTTGGAGAGCGACGAGCTCACCGAACTCGTGTTTGAAACGGGCAACTTCTATATCCGTAAATTTGTAAAGAGCGACCTTGCCGCGCTTACAAAGATAATGGCGGAAGCAAAGCCGATGAGCGGCATATATGCCCCCTTTAGCGCCGCTCAGACCGAGGAATTTTTGCGCGACGTGTGCATAGGCGAGGGCGCCGCCTTTGCCGTACAGAGCAAGGCCGACGGCGGGCTTAAGGGCTGCGTACTTTTAAAACCCGTGGGCGAAAAGATGTTCCGTACAGGCTGGTTCTTTTTAAGCGGTATGGACGAGGAAGAGGTGTACGAGGCGGTTTCTGCCGTTCATACCCACGCATTCACAGAGTGTGCCGCCGTAAAAATTTCCGCTGTCTGCACGGGCGACGACGAGGCCGCTATGGCGAAGAAGCTCGATATGAAGTTTGAGGGCGTGGAGCATGGCGACAATGCCGAGGGCACGCCCGAGGGGCATATATATTCGGTAAAGAGAGGAAACAAATGAAAGTAGGCATTAAAAAGCTCAATAAAGACGCAAAAATACCAGTATACGGCAGCAAATATGCCGCAGGGGCAGACCTGTATGCCTGCCTTGAAGAGCCGCTTGTAATAGCTCCCGGCTGCACGGCGGTTGTGCCTACGGGCGTAGCGCTTGAACTTCCCGTCGGATACGCGGGGCTGATATACGCGCGCAGCGGTCTTGCCACAAAGCAGGGGCTTGCGCCTGCAAATAAAGTGGGCGTTGTCGATTGCGACTACCGCGGCGAGGTGATGGTCGCCCTGTATAACCATTCCGCAGAGGCGCGCACCGTCAATTCCGGCGACCGCATTGCACAGCTTGTAATAACGCCTTATATTACGGCGGACTTTGAAGAGTGCGCAGAGCTTTCCGATACCGAGCGCGGCGCGGGCGGCTTCGGAAGTACGGGCAGCAAGTAATTGCCCTGCGCATATGCCGCAATAAACGGCTTTTTTACTTATTTGAATTTTGTTTAAAAATAAATGCGGCGGCGCGCAGATAAATCTGCGCGCCGCCGCCTTAATACTATTTATTTCCGCTTTGATAACATTTTAAATGTTTTGATTGGGGCGTATATATGCCGCAATTATTGCGCTTTCTGTTCGTCGATGTCAGTGCGTTCTTGGCTCTTTTCGGCTCCTTCCGGTGTCTGCTGATTTTGCGCGGCATTCTGTGCCTCAAGCCGCTTGTATTCCGCAAGCTCGCTCTCCATCTTTGTGATGGTCTTTTTGTATGATTTGTTCCCGAAATAAGCCATAAGGGCGGCGAACACCGCAAGAGCAATCGGGACGAGCGCAATGTATCTGTATGGCGAATCTGCGGGCAGCTTTACAAATAAAACTATGCCCACAATCAGCAGCATGATGGTCATTGCTATAAGTCCCGCCAGGCTTATTGACGCCCTCTGTTTTACCAGTTTTAAAACTCTCTCTGTCTCTTTTTCTGTCTGTTGCATCATTTTCTCCCAATTTTCGCGCTTCAAATGCGCCCGGTTTGTTAATACATTATAACATACATATGAGCTTAAGTCAATACAGCGTAAAATGCTCCTGCCGCCGCGATGCTTCCCATTATTTTGTGGCCGTATTTGAGCTGTCGGTTTATTGCCTACCCACGCGCCTGCGCAATTTTGCGGTTCGTTTGGCTATACTGTTTCAGCTTTTCTGCCATGGAGTGACAGATAAGTATTTTTAATTTTTTGTAAGTTTAAAATAACAAAATGTGTTTAAATTTTTCAGATACTACTTGACAAAATCGTGCCTGAATAGTAAACTAAAAAGGTAAATAAATACTTAAATTGGCGGCGTAGACAGCTATGCGCCGCGGGGAGTAAAAATATATGGCAGAATTTTATGTTGGCATCGATATAGGAGGAATGACCATAAAGGGCATCGTGCTCGATGAACAGGGCCGGGCGCTCTGCGAAGACAGTGCCGTTACCGGTTCAGAAAAGGGCGGCGACGCCATGTGCGACGTCATTGCCGAACTGGTATTCAGTATGCTTTCAAAGAGCGGCGTTAAAAAGGAAGATGCAAAAATAGGCATCGGCTGCCCCGGCGTAATAGACAGCGAGGACGGCGTGCTTGTATTCTCAGGCAACCTCAACCTGCGCGACTTCCCTCTTGCACAGAAGGTTGAAGAGCGCGTAGGCGTGCCCGTAAAAATTACCAACGACGCCAATGCGGCGGCCCTCGGCGAAGCAAAATTCGGCGCAGGCAAGGACTATAAAAACAGCATACTCGTAACTTTAGGCACTGGCGTAGGCGGCGGCATAATAATAGACGGAAAACTGTTCGAAGGTTATAAATCTGCCGGCGCAGAGATTGGACATATGGTTATAGAGCGCCACGGCGACGTCTGCACCTGCGGCAGGCGCGGCTGTTTCGAGGCGTACTGCTCGGCCACGGCGCTTGTAAGGCGCACGCGCAGGCAGATGGAGGATAATCCCCGCTCCGCGATGTGGACAAAGTACACCTCCGATACGGCAAACGGCAAGACGGCGTTCGATTTCTACCACACAGATATAGACGCAAAAGAGGTGGTGGACTGGTATATAAAGTACCTCGCGTGCGGCATAGCAAACCTTGCAAACATCTTCCGTCCCGAAATAATAATGATAGGCGGCGGCGTGAGCGAGCAGGGCGATAACCTCACCGTTCCCCTTCAGACCTATGTAGATAAGGAGCTCTTCGGCGGCACTTCCTATGCGCCCGTCAAAATAGTTAAGGCCTCGCTGGGCAGCAAAGCAGGTGCCTATGGCGCGGCCGCGCTTGTCATGAAGGTTGAATTATGACAAAGGACATCCCGGAAATTTCCCTTCAGCGGCTTCCGGTATATTTAAATTATTTAAAGTCGCTCTCCGACGATGTTAAATATATTTCGTCGGGTGCTATTGCGGCGGCGCTGGGCATGGGCGAAGTGCTCGTGCGCAAAGACCTTGCCTATACAAGCAGCGCGGGCAGGCCAAAGGTGGGCTATGTTCGGGCCGAACTTGTGGCCGCGCTCGAGGAATTTCTCGGCTGTAACATAAAAAAGAATGCCATCCTTGTCGGTGCGGGCGGACTTGGCCGTGCGCTGCTCGCATACGGCGGATTTTCAAACTACGGCATAGAGATTGTCGAGGCCTACGATGCCGACCCCTCAAAGGCAGGCGTGGTAGTAGGCGGCAAAACTATTTATCCTGCTGCCGAAATGGTGAGCAGAATAGCTGACTGCGGCGCAAAGCTTGCAATACTTGCCGTCCCTGCGTCTGCGGCGCAGGCGGTGTGCGACGAGTTGGTTTCGGCGGGCGTAAAGGGCATTTTAAACTTTGCCCCCGTGCAGCTCTGCGCGCCCGAAGACGTGGTTGTGCGCCATATAGATGTGGCTGCAAATATGGCCATACTTTACAGTCTGCTGTAATTGTAAAGGCGCATTTTTCGCAAATTAAATTTAATTAAATGTTTAATACAAAACTACTCAGGGGTATGCGTTCTGAACGGGCGCACACCCTTGTTTTTTAGTTATGCGCATTAATTATGGGGTTGTTTATATGCGGTTATGCTACAGGTATGCAGGTTAAGGGCGCATTTTTTATGCAGTCTACATGTACATTTTTTGTTGAGCAAATACCACTTTAAATTATAATTGCTCCCGCAACAATAATTACTTTATTGTCTGGCGTGCTGTTACTTTATTTTTCTGGCGTGCTACATTTTTAAGCAATACCGGGAAATACATAAGGGTATATACCGCAGAAAGGCGGGAGTAAACAGCGCAAAATAAAATATATTAAAATGTCGGTTTGTGTATATGTATGTCGCATTTATCTTATCTTTGTAGCGTCTTGTTCCAATGCTTGCGGCACTCTACTCACGGTAGAGTTGCCTTTTTATTCAGTAGAGTTTGGTTTTTAAAGCGTAGACGGCGCGCGCGTCTTTTTATAAAAAAATCCGTTGATTTTTCCACGTAAATTTAATAAAATATTTCTGTAAAAAAACTTGATATGCCCTGCCGCTTATATAGTCGCGTTGTGCCGCTGTGCGCTTTTTTGTCTTGTGTTGTCGGGAGCGCATTTGTATGTGTACAGCCGTGCGTTTGCTGTTCTGATAGCGCACGATTTAATTGGTCCGCCGTCGGTATGCAGTTTATCGGCCTGCTGCCCCGCGCTTGGCGCAATGTATGGCAGTACACCTGCTGTTTTGCAAAATGCTGTGCTTTGAGCAGTGTTTAGCAGCGTATATTTTGCAAGGGAGCGGCTTTTTTAAGGGGCAAAAGGAGTAAGTTAAATTATGGCAGATTATAAAATCACTTGTTGTTCCACTGCGGACCTCTCGTCCGAGCACCTTAAAGGGTTGGATTGCGCTTTTGCAAAGTATCACTACATCATAGAGGGCAAGGACTATGCCGACGACCTCTATGCTACCCAGACCCCCGCGCAGTTCTATGCAAAAATAGATGGCGGCGCAATGCCCACCACCTCGCAGGTTACGCCCGAGGAGCTGTGCGAAATGTTCGAGCCAATTCTCGCTGCAGGGTATGACCTTCTTCATATAGAGTTTTCTTCAGGACTTTCTGGCGGTTGGCAGTCGGCTCTGGCCGCGCAGGAGGCAATGGCCAAGAAGTATCCCGAGCGCAAGGTGTACGTGGTGGATTCGCTTGCGGCGTCCTCAGGCTACGGACTGCTTGTAGATAAGGCCTGCGAGCTCAGGAAAGGCGGAATGGGTATAGACGAGCTTAAAAAGTGGATAGAGGATAACAGGCTGCGCCTCAAGCACTGGTTCTTTGCCACCAATCTCCAGCACTTCAAGCGCGGCGGGCGCGTATCCGGCCCCGCGGCCGCTATCGGCACTCTTCTGAATATCTGCCCCGTAATGGATGTAAACAGCCAGGGCAAGCTCATTGTGCGCAGAAAGGCGCTCGGCAAAAAGAAGGCGGTAAAGGATTTGTTCAACACGATGTGTGCGCAGGCAGACGGTAGAACAAACTATTCGGGCAAGTGCTATATCTGCCATTCTATGATGGATACAGAGGCTAATATGCTCAAATCAATGGTGGAGGAGGCCTTCCCCAAACTCAACGGTAAGGTGGAAATCTACCCCATAGGCACGGTTATCGGCTCGCATACCGGCCCCGGCACCGTTGCACTGTTCTTCTTCGGCTCTGAAGACAGAGGCCTTTAATAAATAACTTCTGAATAATTTAAATCAGGCGTTGTTTTAGTTTTGACTGAGGCCGCGGCTTTGCCGCGGCCTTGTTTTGTAACCGCAGATATTGAGGCATTTGTGCTTATAAGACGCAGGTTTTATAGCTGTTTTGCCGCGGCCTCGTATTGTAAATAATTATGAGCGACATTTTTTATAAGCCGTTTGGCCGCGCCCGTTGCGGCCGCCCGTAACGGGCGCGGCTTCCCTCACTCAACCAAATTTTATAATTCGGCCGTACATATGCCGTAAATATTGCGCTTGAATATAAATAAATTGCTTGCAGGTCCGCCGCAAAATTCTTGCGGACTGCCCGAATATGCCGCGTAAATGCTATATTTTCGCTTAAATTTTAAATTTTCTGCGAATAAATTAATTTGATTTAATCAACGGTTAAAATTGACAGTTTCAGCAATATAATATATAATCTAAATAATGCGGATTATAGTGGCTGCGCTATTTTTTGATTACTATGCTTTATGCGCGGCTTGAGATATATAAACGGAGTTTTTTTAAGTGAGTTTGCAAGACGACAAAATGTTACCCGAAGATAAAAATACTTCCGCCATATCTGACGGCCAGAACGGCTTGTCTTTAAAAGGCGGGGCGTCGGACGGCGAGGAAATGGCAGGCTCTTCTTGCGGTGCGGAAAATGCAGACACGACGAAAGGGACTGCTGAAGGTGCGGCAAAAGGAAGTAATCTGCATAAAGAGGAAAATTTGCAGGAGGGCGCTGCCGCAAATACTGTTAGCGAAGTCAGCCGCCCGCCCAAAAAGAAGCACCGCTGGGTATGGAACATTGTGCTCATAGTAATAATCGGCCTCGGCCTTTACAGTCTGTTCGGTATAGCGGGCGAGGTTACCAAGGGCGACGGCCTCACTATTTCTGAGGCCTTAAAGAGCATAAGTCCTACGGGTGTAGTGCTGTTTGTGTGCTGCATACTCGGCGTCATGTTGGCCGACTGCCTTAAATTCTGCGTGGCAAACAAGGTGGTAGTAAATAAAGTTATGCCCGGTATTGCCATAAAAACCAGCTTTTTAGGCAGATTTTACGATGGCATAACGCCCTTTTCTTCCGGCGGCCAGCCTATGCAGATATACTATATGACTACAAAGGGTATAAGCGGCGCACATTCGTCGGCGATAGTGCTCATACGCTATTTCGGCACAATCTTCGCCTTTACCTTCCTCGGCGCGCTTTCAATGATACTGGGCGTATGTTTCGGCGTGCTCGACAATGTGGATGGCAAAACGCTGCTTATGGTGGCGGGCTGGATAGGCCTTGCCGTAAACCTCATTCTGCCCATCTTTATAACCTTTTTTATCTGTTTTCCCGGCCTTGCAAGAAGGTGCACTACATGGTTTATCAATGTGGGCGCAAAGCTGCGTATCGTCAAAAATAAAGAAAAGGTGATGGCAAAGGCGCTCAAAACGGTAGAGGACTTTGTCTCTTCCTTTAAAATAATAATCAAAAAGCCGCTGCTGCTCATTGCCTTCCTGCTGTGCTGTTTTGCAGATAACGCCCTCACATTCTCTGTTCCGTTCTTTGCAATGAAGGCCTTTTCGTGCGATGTAAACAGCCTGTACTTTACAATTTTTTCGCTCAACGCCTTTGCAACATTCGGCGTTTCGTTTATCCCCACGCCAGGCAACTCCGGCGTGGTTGAGGGCATGGGCGTACTCGCCTTTCAGGTGGCGGCGGGCGCAACGCTTGCCTGGTCGGTGCTCTTCTGGCGTTTCGGCGTGTACTATATCTATATTTTCATAGGCATCGGCATAACTGTATTTGACCTTATTTTAAAGAATGTCAGGGGCAGAAGGGCAAAGATAAAGGCCGCGGAACTGTCATCCGTCGGGCCGGAGGGGGCGTTGGTCGGCGCTGCCGCCCAAGGGCATATACCTGCCGACAAAAGCGGGCTATCTGCTGATGGCGCCGGCGCGACTGTATGCGACGATTGCGCCGAGGAGGCCTTAAAGGAGCAGACGTCGGCAGACCTCGCTGAGGCCGATTGCGCCGAAGAGCGTGATGAGCAATCTTAACAGCGCCTGTGCAGTTATCGCTGTACTCAAAGAACTGTCTGGCCGCGAGGTGTAGCTGTAAGCGGGCGCACGGAATGTGCCCGTCAAAATAGAGAACGGTACAGAGATTTTGTGCCGTCTGATGCCGCGTATCCGCGGCGCAAATATAAATTGGGTGGGCAATATGCTCAATCTACCACTTTTCAGGGGAGGGTGGCGCAATGAACGAAAGAGCCAAGCGTGTGTTAATTCTCACCGTCACGGCGGGCAACGGACACAATTCCTGCGCAAAGGCCATGGCCGCACAGCTTAAAGAGTGCGGGGCCGAAGTTAAAATAGTGGACTATTTCACCTCGTGGCATACGCCCTATCAGCGTTGGACGGTGGACGACGGCTACAACCTCGCCTGCACCTACGCGCTTCGCGTCTACAACGCCTGCTATAAGGCGGAAAAACGCCGCCCGCCTCAGCGCAGATACTCGCGCAAAGTGCTGGCGCAGAAGCTTGCGCTGTGTGTAGAGGAGGAGCTCCTTGCTCTTCTGGACGAATTCCGTCCCGATGTTATATACTGCACGCACTTCTATCCCGCAGTGGCAATAGGCGATGCGCGCCTGGTAACAGATATACCTGCAAAGCTCTACCTCACCACTTTCGACTATACTCTCTGCCCCTACTGGGACGGGGCCATAGGCGTGGACTATATCAACCTCGCCACGCCCGATTTTGTGGACGAGTGTTTAAGGCTCGGCTACCGCAGGGAGCAGTTTCTGTACTGCGGCATACCCGTGGCGGCAAAGTTCAGCGAGGAGATTGAAAAGCCCGCGGCACGCCGCGAGCTGGGCATTGCGGAAGATATGTTCACCGTAATGGTGATGTTCGGCGGCGGTCAATGGAGCGGCGGCTATAAAATTTTCCGTCAGGTGCTCGCCGCTGTCGAGGGCGCGCCCGCGCCCGTTCAGATAATAATGATAAACGGCCGCAACAAGAAGGATAAGGACAGGATAGACCGACTTCTGGACAATGGTATGTACAGGGGACACAGGATTGTCAACGTCGGCTTTACGGACAGGATTGAGCTGTATATGTCGGCCTCTGATGTAATAGTAACCAAGCTCGGCGGCACAAGCGCGACGGAGTGCATAAACAAACTTCTGCCCATCGTCGCCGCGGAAAAGCTGTTGCCCCAGCAGGAGGCGGACAACGCCGTCTACCTGCGTGCACGCGGCGCGGCGCTTACATACAGAAACACCGCACAGCTCAGCGCCCACCTTCTGCATCTTATGACGGACGATAAATTCCGCGAGGGGATAAAGGAGGCCCAGCGCGCTCTGCGCCTCGGCGGGATAAAGGAGCTAGCAGAGCACATACTCTCGCAGCCGTATGCAGAGTACAGCGGACCAATCCTCACAAAGGTAATTAAAAAGCGCATATATGCGGCCATGGACGAGCGCGACCGCCTTGCCCGCCGCAGTCTTAAAGGCGGGGACAGCGGCAGCGTGGACTGAAAATTCTGATGCGCCTAATGTGCGGCTATGTTCCGTTCGGTTGTGTTGAAAAGCTTAAAAATGCAACACGGCGGCCTTTTTTCAAGTCGTTGCCGTTGCGTTTAATTTGATTTTACTTTTAACTAAGGTGGGGCG
>DVNE01000039.1 GCA_018714625.1 Candidatus Coproplasma excrementigallinarum | reverse complement strand
CGTGCGCTGCAAAATTGCAGCGCACGGCCGTTTTTTAGGTAGGTTTTATGAAAAATTTTACACTAAGAGTATTCACGCTTTAAAGTTCGGTTTTCTGCAACACAGGCAAAGTAACTTTAACCTGTTATGCTGGGAGCTGGTAGTAGATTATAAGGAATACTATTGCAACCACAAAATATACAAGACCCGTAAAGAAAATAAAAGAATAACCCTTTAAGCCGCCCTTGCCTGTCTTCCGCTCGCGGTAGTCGGCATAGGATTCGTGCCGCCTTTTGCCACGGAAGGGTATAATGCTGTTTATAAACACGCTGAATGCGTATCCGAGGCCGAGGAATATGCCCATATTGCTTACCCATACGAGGGCGCTGACCAGTATGAACACCAGCCCCGAAACGGTGAAGGCGTCGCACAGATTTTTGCACTGCACCCTCCACTCCGTCTGTGTAAAATAGCCCTGCATCCACAGCACGAGGACGACGATTACCGCCGCAATCGTAAGCGAGACGGCATATTTAATTAAGGTCTTTTTAATCATGCTCTCTCCTGGACGTGCGGCTTTATAGTGGATTGGTTAAGGCATAGTACGGCACCAATCTGCATTTAAGCAGTCTGCGCTGTTTGGCAAGCTATCAGCCCCTCTGCTCATGCCCTATACGGCAGGATACAAAAGGGTTGCCCTAAGCACATACTGCATACAGAAAGGTCTCATCTGCGCATAGTCAGAATACAGAAAAATCTGCCGTACTGAATTTAAATATCCGCCGAAAACAAGCTAAAAAATGAGCGGCAAATTATAAGCCGAGCTGTTCCTTATACTTCTTCTCTTCGGCGTCGTTGCAATATACGAAGTGACCGGGATATATCTCTCTTAAAGAGGGTTTATCAACCGAGTAATCGTGCTCTGCAATGGGGTTGTAGGTTATACGCGTGCGCTGCTTTTCGTAGTGCGGGTCGGGCAGTGGTATGGCCGAGAGCAGCGAACGGGTGTACGGGTGGAGCGGATGTGCGAAAATTTCGTCTGAAGGGGCAAGCTCCACCATCTTGCCGAAGTACATTACGCCTATTCTGTCTGAAAAATACTTGACGACGGAGAGGTCGTGCGCAATGAACAGAATGGTGAGCCCGAGTTTTTCGCGCAGGTCGTTGAGAAGGTTGATAACCTGAGCCTGAATGGACACGTCGAGCGCGGAGATGGGCTCGTCGGCGATTATCATGTCGGGGTTCATTATTACCGAGCGCGCAATGCCTATACGCTGGCGCTGTCCGCCCGAAAATTCGTGGGGATATCTGCCCGCGTGTTCGCGCACGAGGCCGACAAGTTCGAGCATCTCGTACACCTTGTCGTCAATATACTTCTTGTCCTTAATGCCGTTTATAACAAGCCCTTCAGATACGATTTCGCGCACCGTCATTCGGGGGTTGAGCGAGGCGATGGGGTCCTGGAAAATCATCTGTATGCGCGTTATAAGCTTTGTCTTGCGCGCGACAGAGCGTTTTTCAGCGTATTCCTTTTTGAGCTTTTTAAGTTCCTCCTCGTTGCCTGCGGCTGCCGCAAACTTCGGGGCATACTCCTCTTCGAGCTTTTTTAAGAGCCCGTCGGCATACTCCTTGTCGCAATACTTGTGGTCGCGCTTTGCCGAAACTATCTCGGCATTGTTGTGCGCTATCACCTCGTCAAGCTCCCTGCGTTTTTCGGCAAGAATAGCGTTGACGCGGTCGGCTTCGTCCGGATGCGCGTTAAGCTGCGCCTTAAGCTCCTTCTCCGTCAGGCGGAACTTTTTACGTGCGGCGGAGATTTCGTCACGGTAGGAGCGCGTGCCTGCGCATATGCGCTGACCCTTGAAATATATATTGCCTGAAGTTATATCGTAAAGTTTGATTATAGAGCGGCCGGTGGTCGTCTTGCCGCAGCCCGATTCGCCGACGAGGCCGAACACCTCGCCCTTTTTTATATCGAAACTGACGTCGTCTACGGCCTTAAGCTCCTTGCGCCCCATTTTGAAATACTGGCAGAGATGTTCTACCTTGAGCAAAACTTCGTTATTATTTTCCATCTTCGCCACCTGTCAGTTTTTTCATGCGGGCAATGCGGTCTGTAATGGCCTTGGGTATGGGTACTTCAGGCGCGTCCGGGTGAAGCAACCACGTTGCCGCATAGTGTGTATCGCTTATTTTGAACATAGGAGGCTGCTGCTCGAAGTCTATTTTAAGAGCATACTTGTTTCTTTCGGCAAACGCGTCGCCCTTGGGCGGATATATCATATTGGGCGGCGTTCCGGGAATGGCGTCCAGCTTTTCGTTGGTGTCGAGGTCGGGCATGGACGAGAGCAGCGCCCACGTGTAGGGATGACGGGGATTGTAGAACACGTCGTCCGCAGTGCCGTACTCCACTATCTTGCCGGCGTACATGACGGCTATTTTATCCGCCATGTTGGCAACAACGCCCAGATCGTGCGTTATGAATATTACCGAAAGGTTGCGCTCAGCCTTGAGTTTGTTTATAAGCTCGAGAATCTGCGCCTGAATGGTAACGTCGAGCGCAGTGGTAGGCTCGTCGCATATGAGTATATCGGGATTGGCCGCAAGCGCGATGGCTATTACTATACGCTGGCGCATACCGCCCGAAAATTCAAAGGGGTACTGATTGTAGCGTATTCTCGGCTCGGGTATGCCGACCTCCTCCATAAGCTTTATGGCCTTTTCGCGCGCCATGCGCTTGGTTACGCGGTACACCACCTGCGAGGCCTTGTCCTTGAAGAAGTCTACAAGTTTATAGCACTTATCGTCAAAGTTTACGCCGTCTGCCGCCGCAATGTCCTCTTTGTACTTGTTTACAAGTCTGTCTATAACCGAAAGAATGTTGGCGCGCTCGTCCCCGAGGTCCATAACCACCTTGGGAACTACCTTCCAGTCCACCTTTCTGCCCCTTGCTATGAGCGCATCTCTGCGGCGGGTCTGCCGAGCAAAGCGCGCCTCCTCCTTGGGGTTGTTCTTTTTATAGTAAAAATAGCGTGATACCGCATTTCTGAAGCTTGAGCGGAAGGTATAGGCAAGGCTGTCCTTTATAGGCTCGAGCCTGTCTATCGACTTCTCCACAAGCTCGATGAGCTCTTTTGTGTTGACGGCTGCGCCCTTCTTATCGAAATCGGCAGAGAAGAAGTCACGCATGCGCTGCGCATTTGCAACTACCGCCTTCTTGCCCTCGAGCGCAAGGTTGAACGAATGAGCAACGCCCCTGCCTGCGAGCAGCAGAAACTCCTTCATAAAGTTGTTATCGAGGTACTCGAGCGCGTCGCTGTTGAGCTGTTCGATCGTTCTGCCGTTGAGGGATATATCCTGGCCTGCAAGCTTGCAATACCCTATTCTGAAGAAGTTGGGGCGCTCCTTGGAAACTATCTCCTCGAGCAGTTTTCTGAGCTCTTCAAGCTCTTTGACCACATCTTCAGGCACATCTACCGTCTTTTCGCGGCCGAATATGTTTCTTAAAGCGGCGCGCGCAAACTCCAGGCTGTCGCCGAGGGAGTGAACAAGCTCCTTGAGCTTTGTCGCTTCGCCCAGAAGGCGCTCTTCATAGCCGTAAGTCAGGAACTCGTTGTGGACGCTGGCAAGCTTTTTGCTGAATGAGAGCAGCTTGCCGCGCAAATCAAACTTCTGCTTGTGGCTTACGCGGAACAGGAAGTCGTCTATATTTGCAATCAGCTCCTCCGCGTCCGAACGGGCGGCGTTGTACGCGCCCTCGAGCTTTAGCGCCTCTATATTGAAGCTGTCGAAAGTTTTTACAAGCTGTTCGATTTCCTGCTTCTTCTCATCGCCGGCGGCCGCCTCCATATGCTTTTTAAGCTCGGCGAGCATGGCGTTGAATTCCCTTCTGCCCGCCCTGCGGTTGGCCTTGTTTTTAAGGAGCATTGCCTCGGTTATCTGCTTGCCTATCTTGACAATAGGGTCGAGGCTGGAGAGCGGGTCCTGGAATATCATGGAAATTTTGTCGCCGCGGATTTTGTGCATATCATCTTCGCTTATGCGCAGAAGGTCCTTGCCGTCGTACAGAATTTCGCCGCCCTCTATGATTGAGTTGCCCGCAAGTATGCCGAGGATGGCCTTGGAGGTAACCGACTTGCCCGAGCCCGACTCGCCCACTATGGAGAGCGTTTCGCCGCGCTTTAAGTTGAAGGATATGTCCCTTACGGCCTTTACCGTACCGCTTACCGTGCGGAAGGAAATTTTGAGATTTTTTACCTGTAAGATATTATCTGCCATGGCTTACTCCTCCACGCCGCGCAGCGACGGGTTGAAGGCGTCCCTCAGACCGTTGCCGAACAGGTTAAAGCAAATCATCAGCAGCGATATTATTATCGCAGGGAAGACCATAAGGTGAGGGTAGCGCGTCCAGATGCTTGCCGCGTCCGAAAGTAAAGTACCGAGTGAGGTCATAGTGGAACTGCCGAAGTTTACTATGCCCAAAAAGCTTAACATACTCTCAGAGAATATTACGCTGGGAATGATGAGTATCGAAGAAGTGATTATAGTGCCGAGCGAATTGGGGAATATATGCTTCCAGATAATACGTCTGTCGCGTGCGCCAAGCGTGCGCGCAGCGAGTACGTACTCTGAATTTTTAAAGCGGTAGAACTGCGTTCGGGTGCGCGCGGCCGTACTTATCCAGCCCGTAAGCACAAAGGCGAACAGCAGACTTGGTATTGCGCCCACCTGCGCCGCCAGATGTATCTGGAAGAGCGTTGCCACGACTATGAAGGGTACGCCCGAAAGTATATCAGCTATACGTTCCATCACAAGGTCGACTGCGCCACCGTAGTAGCCCTCTATTGCGCCGTATATTGCGCCGAGCACGAGGTTGATAACCGAAACGCAGACGGCGATGAGCAAGCTGAGCTGAACACCGCGAGCCATTCTGAGCGAGAGGTCGTACCCCTGCGAATCCGTGCCGAACAGATATTGCGGCTCGAACCCGTGCTGATATACATAGTAGTTATAATAGAGCACTCGCACGCGGTACTGCGCCGTTTCAGACGTGCCGCCGCCCGTGTACTGATAATATACAGGGTTGCCGCTTTCGTCGCGAAGATAGTTGTCTTCGAGCTGGGCATCACCCGAAAGCAGGTCGTCAAGGGAAATTTCCTCGGCCTTGCCGTTTACAACGTTGACGGGCTGCCACTTTGAGGACATCTTGTACCAGTAGTTGGCCGTAATATTCTGGTCGGCAGGCGCAACATAGTAGCCGCTCTTTTCGTCAATGAGCGGGTAAAGGACTTTAATGCCGCTCTGCTCCTCCCACTCGCGGATAGAGTTATATTCGCTCTGAGAAATGCTGCGGTATCTGAAACCGACGTCCAGATAGGTGTCCACGGAGGCATCGTAAGTAACATTGTTGCCCCTGCCCTGCTTTTCCTTCATGCTGAGTACGGGCTGGTAGTAGCTCTCAACACCCTCCTGCCAGGTTGCGCCAGTGCCTTCGGCATCCTCTGCGGCAACTCCGAGCGCATAGTGGTATATCATATACCTTTCGTTATAGTTATCGGAAGAGCCACCCGTGGCAATGCCTATTTCCCTGAGCACAAGGTTGCGAGGACCCATCTTGGCATAGGTAGTATCTATAAATTCAGGTATTCCGCACAGGGGAGTAATTATCGCGTATAAAATTATGGCAAAGATAATTATTGCCGCCACGACTGAGGCCTTGTTTTTGCAGAAACGCAAAAAGGCATCCTTAAAGTAGCCTATCGGCTTTGTGTCGAACTTCTTATCGTGCGACATATCGCTGCGGTCGGCAAATTCAAATTTTTCCTTGGGGATATTTTTAAGTTCTTCCATATTACTTCTCCCCCATTCGTATTCTGGGGTCGATAAAGCCGTAGCTTATATCAACCACAATGCCTGCGAGCAGGCCGACAAGCGTATAGAATATGGTATCCATCATGAATACGTCGTAGTCGCGAAGATTGATTGACTGAATGTAGAGCTGTCCGACGCCGGGGACGGAGAATATCTGCTCGATTATCATAGAGCCGCCCAGAATGGAGATAAAAGTGGATATTATCATGGGCAGTATGGGCACCATTGCGTTCTTGAGCGCGTGGCGCACTATTGCCTGGCTCTTTTTAAGGCCCTTGGTGCGGGCGAGCAGCATATAGTCGGACGTGAGCGTTTCAGTGAGCTCTGCCCTGGTGAACCTGGTAAGGCCGGCTATCTGCCCGAACGAGAGGGCGATAACGGCAGGCATCATACTCCAGAACATAGTAGGAGAGAACCAGCTTCCGCCCGCGTCGGTAAGCGAACTCACCGTAGGGGGGAACCAGTCAAGCAGGAAGCAGAACAAATACTGCACGAGGAATGCGTACACGTACACCGGTATGGATACGAAGAGCATAACGAGCGTGCTTATGGTATGGTCCTGCCACTTGTTCTTTTTAATTGCGGCAAGTATGCCGAGAATGAGACCTATGGGTATTGATATTATAAAGGAATAGAGGTTTACAAGCACCGTGGGCAGTATTCTGTCCGCAATGACATTCCACGCAGGTTCGAGCTGATCGACATACCACGACGTGCCGAAATCCCACTGTGTGAAAATCAGCTTGAGATATATGCCGTACTGCACGAGAAGCGGCTCGTTATAGCCGAGCGCCTCCCAGCGTGCCTCCATTATGGCCGCGAGGTTTTTATCCGTAGGCAAAGTCCTCGGCAGCATTCTAACAAGCATAAAGCAAATCGTTACTATTACAAAAAAGGTGAACAGCATAAGAAGGATTCGCTTTATAATGTATTTTGTCACGGTTTTTTCCTCCGTTCAGCTTAAAATACGCCGCAAATACGGCATTTTTTTAAAGTAAAAAATAGCAAGGAATGGGAGTGTAAAAAACAACCCCCATTGCCTTGGCTATATTCATTTGAATTTTAAAGTTTTAAATAAAACTCAGTATTCAATTTCACCTGCGTCGATGGCAGCAAACCACTCGGTATCGGTGTAGTTATAGGTCATAAGACGAAGTCCGCCGAAGCCGTAGAGAACGTGGTAATTCTCTGTATAGTAGCTGCACTGCTGGCTGAGAAGATAGGAAAGTACCGTATTGCAGATAGGTATGCGGTAGTAAAGATTGAGGTATGCCTCTTCGAGCTGAGCGGTGATTTCAAGCTTAACTTCGTTGCTCGCCTGTGCGTATACGCCCGAACCAGAAATACTGTTCGACCATGCCTGCCATGTCATCGTTACTTCCTCTCCGCCGATGGTGAGAGTAAGCATTTCGGTGGTAGGATCCCAGCAAGCAGCCTCATTGATGGAGTACTGGTCGGGGTCCATGTATACCTGGAAGTTACGGAAAGGATAGAGAAATGCGCCGCCCCATGCGCCGCAGCCTATTGCGTAGACGCCCTGAGGAACTGCATCATAGGGATTAGGAGACTGCATATTTCCTACAGCCGTAAACGTTATGGTGCCGAAGCCTGTATCCTTTGCAGCCGCATTGATATTTTGATTGAGAACGGCAATCTGAGCATAGTCGTCAGAACCGAGAGTACCCTGCGACCAGGCGATGGAGATGTTGATGGGCTGTCCTTTTGTATAAAGACCGGCTGCCACAAGCTCGTCGCACGCCTTAGCAAGCAAATCGTGTGCCTCGGTTGCATTATAGCCTGTTATTGAGTTGTAAGCGTCTTCAAGCGTTGCATAAGGAGTTCCTTCGCCGTATTCAACGCCGTAAAGGTTGCATATAGCCTGCATTGCGGGCTCGCTGTATCTGTAAACAGAGTTGGGGTCGTTGTAAATATCGTAGTAATACTGCTCGTTCATAAGCGAATAAGCGGGCTTGTAGCCGGGGCTTGCTTCGCAGAATGCTGACCTGTCTATAGCAAGGCTCATAGCTTTGCGGAAGTTATAGTTGGAAACGACAACGCCGTTGGTGTTTGTGCCTGCCTTGTCCATAGCCTTAAGCGCGTCAAGGTCTGTATTGAAGAAGAGGCTCAGGGTGTAAGTCTCGTCCTCCTGATACAGATAGTCGCTCATTGCATAGTCGCCAAGCTGGTCTGCGGGAGGATTCCAGGTGGTAAGTTCGCCCCTGAAGAACGCAAGCTCCTGCGTATCTTCGGTCATAACGTCTATCTGGATGTTAGTCGTCATATACTGGCGAACATGTTCGCCGTCAACAAGGAACTCAGTGGTGGAAACATAGTTGCCGTAATCGTCGGTCACTATTTTGCCATCCTCATCCCTGTCCCATCCGTACCAGTTTGCGTTCTGCGAGAACTTCATCTGCCTGCCGGTATCGATGGAGTCAATCTTGTAGGGGCCGTAAGACATAGTAGTTTCCTTGCTGGTGCCGTAAGTGGTAACAACAAGGTCGCCAACTGTCTCCTTAAGCTCTTCATACAGATCCTCGTATACGAGCCAGTTAGAGGTAAGGCTGGTCATAAATGTATTCAGGTCAACATAGGACTGGGTTACATAGCGGACGGTATAGTCGTCTACCTTGTAGAAACCTACGTTATCCCAGGTGGTATCGGTATTATCGTTCTCGACGATAACACCTATATACACGCCGTCGTATTCGCTGCCCACGGTAAGCATTCCTGCATTCTGAGCATAAATTTCAGACGCCGAAATCCAGTCACCCTCTTCACCCTCTGCAACTGCAGGGTCACGATATTTGGTGGTATTGCTTATAGATACATACTGAGGGCACTCGTTACCGTCTGCGTCAAGCGCACCCTGAAGACCCCACAAATTCCACATATCGATAACTACATCCAAGCCGTCTTCAACAGCGGCCTCCATGCTTTCGTAGTCACCAAGATCGGCAACTGCGGTGAAAATCTCCGTCTGAAGGGAATAGTAATAGTTATATGCACCTGCAAGTTCCGATTCATTGGCTATATACAGGTTTGCACGGTAGTTGAGCATCTCGGGATCGACAAGCTGCTGCATAGAATATACATAGTCGTCAGCTGTGATAGCCTCGCCGTTCTCCCAAGCCGCACCCTCGCGCAGTTCAATTTCGAATACATAGCCGGAAGTGGTATTGGAAGCCGTCTGGCCTGCAGGGAGAGTAACGCCATACTTTGTAAGGTCGGTCTGGTTTGCCGCAGTAACATCCTTTACCGAGGTAGCCATTTCGTATACCCACTGATATGTTTTTTCTTCAGAGTTGAGGATAGACATATCAACGAGGGGCGAAGTAACGTACGCCATCAGAGCGCCGTCTGTATTGGACTCCCACGAATGAGGGTTCCAGTTTGTGGGAAGGGATGTTGTGGCTTCACGATAGGTATAGCTGCCGGTATCTTCTGTCTTCTTACCGCAGCCCGCTGCGAACAATGCTACGGAAGAAACCATTACGGCTGCAACCGCCAGGGTTGCGATCTTCATTCTTTTGTTCATGAGTAATTTGCCTCCATATAAAATTTTAAGCGTGCTTAACGCTTTTTATACAAATTTAACAGACGGATTGTAAAGTTGTTACAGAGTAATGTTTTATTCGTGCAATACTTGCACGAATAACGGGGTACCCCGTTAGCCCTCCGCCTTTAAGTTACGTTTATTTTACCCGCTTTAGTTTATTTTGTCAACAAATTACCCTTATTGTTCAGCTTTTTTCACCCCATTTTAACATAAAAAATTCTTATAGTTTGTATAATCACAATTTATAAATGTATAAATTATCCAATCATATTTATTGCGCGGCGCATACATTGCATATTATACCCTGCCCCTTTCGGACGGTGTGCAGCGCGTCTGCATAAAGCCTTTCAGCCGTACATTTTGCCTATTATAAAGCTCACAAGCCGCTGCGGCAGCAGTCTGTTAAGCAGAAGAAAGAGCTTGTACTTTGCCCCGCCTGCCACGCTTACGGGTGGATTTTTGCGCGCAGCGAGCTTTACTATCGTGCGGGCAATCAGCTCGGGCGGCATGCCGTGCCGCTCGTCCCCCTCCATCACGGCAACCGAGCGAGCAACCCTGTCGCCGTATGCCGCGCTGTCTGCTGCGTTCTTTTTGCGCGCAGAAGTAAAATCCGTCCTGACGTCACCTGGAAGCACGGCCGTCACCTTTATATTGAACGGCGCAACCTCGTTTCGGAGCGCTTTGGACAGCGAAAGTATGGCAGCCTTGGCGGCCGAATAGAAGGCCTGGAAGGGTATTGCAAGTTCTGCCGCAACAGAGCTTACGTTTATAATAGTTCCGCCGCCGCCCGAACGCATTGCCGGAACACACTGCTGAATCATGAACAGCGCACCGAAAAAGTCCACATTGAAGAGCGCGCGGGCGTCTTTTTCGGTTGTATCCTCCACCGCGCCAGAGATGCCGCAGCCGGCATTGTTGACAAGTACGTCTATCCTGCCGAATGTGCTTAAAATTTGTTCGACGGCGGCACGAACCTGCTCGCAGTCAGAGACGTCCGCCTGAACGCTGAAAAATTCCTCGCTGTGCCTGCGCGCCACGCAGACAACCTTTGCTCCGCCATCTTTAAACATCCGCGCCGCGGCAAGACCTATGCCAGCCGTAGCGCCCGTAACCACCACTACTTTATCCTTAAAATCAGAATGCATTTCTGAAAGTTTACTCCGAAAAACAATGTCGCACATTCATTATAATATATACCGCGCTCAGCCGTCAAGACAAAATTTAAAAAACGACAAATTTAAAAATGTGCGCGCACGCGCGCGTATAAATCGCGCACGCTTAAAAATATCAATTAAATAAAAAATAGCCGCGCTTTAAGCGCGGCCTGTTACCATACAAATTGACGATAAAAAAAAGCACTTCGTACTATATACAAAGTTAATAGATACCCCTGAGGCGACGTTTTTACAACGCTCAGCCGCGGGTAAAATCTTCAGGCGAAAGCTTGCGGTACTTTCCGCTTGAAATCAGACCAAGCCACGCGGCATTATCTTTGTACCAGGCAACAGTACGGGCAATGCCCTCCTCAAACGGCACGCGAGGCTGCCAGCCAAGCGCACGCAGTTTTGAAGAATTTATGGAATAGCGCACGTCGTGCCCCGGTCTGTCCTGCACGAAACTGACAAGAGAGAGAGGCTTGCCGAGAAGGGTGAGTATCTTTTTTGCAAGCTCGGTATTTGCAAGACTGCAACCTCCGCCCACATTGTATATACCGCCGCGTTCTCCCCGCCAGAGCACAAGGCAGATTGCCCTGCAGTTATCCTCCACCGCCAGCCAGTCGCGCACATTCTGACCGCTGCCGTAGACCGGCACGGGGCTGTCGGCTAACGCGCAGGTTATGGCGCGCGGTATGAATTTTTCAGGAAACTGGTACGGGCCGTAGTTGTTAGAACAGCGCGTAATTGTGGCAAAAAGCCCGTAGGTGCGGCAATATGCCCCGACCAACAGGTCTGCCGCCGCCTTGGATGCCGAGTATGGACTGGACGGCCTTAAGGGTGCGTCCTCGCAAAAAGGCGCAAATTTCCCGTCAGCGGCGTCACCGTACACCTCGTCTGTGGAAATCTGATGGAAGCGCACGCCATGCCTTACGCAGGCATCCAGCAGCGTCTGTGTGCCGCATACGTTTGTTTTAATGCAGACTTCAGGGCTCTTTATGGAGTTATCCACGTGACTTTCGGCGGCAAAATTGACCACAATTTGCGGAGAGTAACGCTTAAACACCTCCTCTACCGCCACGGTATCGCAGATATCGCCCTTTACAAAGCAAAAACGCGGATTTGAAAACGCCGCCGCAAGGTTGGAAAGATTGCCCGCATATGTGAGTTTATCAAAGCATATTATGCGGTGTTCGGGGTATTCGGCGAGCATATAATTTACAAAATTGCTGCCTATAAAGCCCGCCCCGCCCGTTACAAGAATATTCATAAAAAATACCGCACCGCCGCAGCCCTGCGGCGGTGTAATTTTTTTGTCAGCCGCTCAAAATCGCAATTAAGCCGCGTCAGATTGCTTAGAAGCCGTGCAGGCAATGCCCGCCCTAAAACTGTATTCAGCCGCACATATCAGCGATTGAACAGCATTTGCAGGCGCATATGCGGCCTAAAAAACTTTACTTTTCCTGCTCCTTGCAGCCGAACTCGTAGCGGATATAGTACTGCTTATGCTCGCCGGCATGCAGTACGGGCTGAGGGAATGACGGAATGTTGGCCGAATTGGGGAAGAACTGTGCCTCGAGCGCGAATGCCGAACGGGGCTGCAATACGCCGCAGGCCGCATTCCCGCCGAGGAAATTTCCGCTGTATAACTGCAGGCCGGGCATATCGGTATATATATCGAGCGCTATGCCGCTGTCCCTGCCGTAGGCGCTGGCTGCGTGCTCGCCTTCCAGCACGTAGTTATGGTCGTACCCGCCCGCAAGCGCGAGCTGGGCGTTATTTTCGCCTATTCTTTCGGTTATACCCCTGAACTTGTCGCTGAAATCGAACGGCGTGCCGACAACCGAGGCAATTTCGCCCGTGGGTACCATCCCCTCGCCTATCGGCGTATAGCTTTTAGAGTAAATTCTGAGCATATTGCCCTTGAGCGAGGCGTCGCCGCGCACGCCCTCGAGGTTGAAATAGGTGTGGCAGGTGGGCGCCCAGAGCGTGGTTTTATCGCTCATTGCAAAGTAGTTTATAATGAGCGAATGACCATCGGCAATGTACTGCACTTTGAGGCTGAGGTCGCCCGGGAAACCCATATCGCCATCGGGACTGAACAGCGTTAATTCAAGCATATTGCCGCACGGATTAGCTATAAAGAACTTTTTATCGTACCCCAAAGGCCCGCCGTGGTGGCAGTTTGTGCCGTCGTTCTGGGGGAGAGTATAGCGCTTGCCCTCCAGCACGAACGAACCGCCCTTTATGCGGTTTGCCACCCTGCCTACCGTTGCGCCGAGGTAAGAGCTGCTGTCTATATACTTCTGCGCGTTGTCAAAGCCGGGGCAGATGTCCGTCCATTTATTGCCGCACTTTACCTTTACATACTGCAGCGATGCGCCGAGGTCGGCTATGCCAGCCTTGAAATATTCCGTTTCGAGCTGATAGATATAGGCTTCGCGCCCGTTGAATTTTCCGAAAGATATTTTTTTCATAATTTTTTATCCGATATAATTATTAGATTTTTTCCACAGTGATGCCGTCGGATATGCCCGCGTTGTAGCAGACGGCGTTGAAGCCCGTCCTCTCGCCGTAGACCTTTAAAAGATACTTTTCAAAGTCGGCCACGCCGTCCTTTTGCACGAGCGAAATTGCGCAGCCGCCGAAGCCGCCGCCCGTCAGACGCGCGCCTATGCAGGCAGGATGTCTCTGAGCCGTCTCGACAAGCACGTCGGGCTCGAAACCCGTAGTCTCATAGAGGTTTTTAAGCGAGGCGTGCGACTGGTTGAGCAGCTTGCCGAGCGTTAAAATATCGCCGCTGCGCAGCGCATCCGCCGCAAGCTTTACTCTGTACGCTTCATACACCACGTGCTCGGTGCGCTGTTTGAGCACCCCCGGCAGCAGGTGAGAAAACTTAACAAACTGTTCGGGCGTGACGTCTGCAAGGCAGGATACGGGAAGCACCTCTCTGAGAATGGCAAACGCCTTCTCCGTCTCCGCCCTGCGCTCGTTATAC
Source organism: Candidatus Coproplasma excrementigallinarum (assembly GCA_018714625.1). Lineage (GTDB taxonomy): Bacteria > Bacillota > Clostridia > Christensenellales > Borkfalkiaceae > Coproplasma > Coproplasma excrementigallinarum. The sequence continues at coordinate 23,053 of DVNE01000039.1, read as the reverse complement.
TTGCTCTCCACAAGGCTGTGCGGCTTTTTGCAGTCGGTTATGACGAGGGCGTAGTCGCCAAGCTCCAAAGGGATATATGAGCAGTCGAGCGTGTTGCAGTCCAGAAGCATTGCCATGCCCTTTTTGCCGCACGCCGAGGCGTACTGGTCCATTATACCGCAGTTGACGCCCGCATACTCCCTTTCAGCCGCCTGGGCGGTGAGGGCGACCTCTACATTATCGAACTTTTCGCCCGCAACGGTTGCGAGCGCGGCAATCGTGGAGACCTCTATCGCGGCCGAGGACGAAAGACCGCTGCCGAAGGGCACTTTGCAATCCTGAACCATGTCGCAGCCTACAATTTTGTGCCCAGCTTTTTGCCAGAGATAGACGCTGCCCGCCTGGTAGTTGCCGTACTTGAGCCCCTTGTAATCGGCAAGCGAGGAGATGTCCAGCGTGACCTTATCGGGAAGGGTCGTCCAGCTCAAATTTATTTTATCCGTGCCGTTGGGGCGGATATATACCGTATTTTTTAAGGTGAGCGCCGCAGGCAGAACTTTGCCGCCGCAGTAATCTATGTGCTCGCCTATGATATTGACGCGTCCCGATGCCGAAACCTTGTATTCATATTCCCTTTCTTCTGTCATAGTACCTTAAACCCTAACTCCTCTGCAAATTTTACCGTAACCGCCTTATCCTTGAATACGGCGGTGTTTTCGAGTATGCGCGAACATACCGAACCGAGTTCGCGGCGGACGGCGGCGCCTGCACCCGCAGCCTTATCTTTATTGTAGAGCGCCTTCATCTCCCCGAACACAAAGGCAAACTGTTCAAGCTCGCCCTGAAGCGCCCCTCCGTTCTCCAAAAGTCCCTCCATCTGCTTTAGCTGGTCGTGCAGTCTGCCGGGCAGAATGAACAGTCCCTGCGCCTCGATAAGGCCTATGGACTCCTTTTTTATGGAGTGGAATTCGGGATGGGCGTGGAATACGCCGTCGGGATACTTTTCGCTTGTGACGTTGCTGCGCAGAATAAGGCTCATTTCGTAGCCGCGCTCCGTCTTTACAACGGTGGGGCTTACGGCGTTATGTATGCCATGCTCGTCCTCGGGTATGATGCCGAGGGCGTCGTCTCTGTATTTAACCCACTTTGCGCGCACCTCTTCGCATACGTCTGCAAGAGCGGCGCGGTCAGCGCTTACCACCCTTATGACCGTGCCGGGCCAGTCGAGCACTTCAACAGTGCCGTCAAAACCCTTGCGGCCGAGCGTTTTATACGCCTTGGCTCTGTGCATGGGCAAAATTTCGCCGCCGCCCTGGAAATGGTCGTGAGCGAGCACGCTGCCGCCTATTCGGGGAAGGGGTGCGTTGCAGCCTATGAAGTAGTGCGGGAAAATATCCACAAAGTCGCACAGCTTTAAAAAGGTGCTTTTATCGACGTGCATCGGGGTGTGTTCGCAGTTGACGGCAATGCCGTGCTGGTAGAAGTAGCCGTAGGGCGAGTACTGCCAGAACCACTTTTCGCCGTCAAGCAGCAAATCGACGGTGCGCAGCGTACGCTTGTTGCGCACGGGGCAGCCCTCGTTTTCGCGGCAGATGGCGCACTTGGGATAGCCGCCCGCCACAGAGTTGCCGCTTGCCGCCTTTTTGGGGTCGCGGAACTCCGGCTTGGCCATGTTTATAGTTATTACAAGCCCGTTTTCATCAAAGCGGGGATTTTTATCGAGTTTGCTCTTTTTCACATAGTCGCACTTTACGCAGTACGAATAGAACCAGTCGGTTGCAGACTTTGAATTTTCTGAAAGCCTCTGTGCGAACTCTTTTCGCACGGCCGAGGGACGGAGCGAAAGCGCGCCCATCACCTTGTCGGCGTACTCTTCGCGCTCATACGCGGTGAAGATGCCCTCTCTCTCGCATACGGCGAACAGCTCTCCGAGCAGGGCGTCGGGGGAAACGTCGCTGCACTCCTCACCAGTATAGGTATATGCGGGAGAACCGAGAATATCGAGCAGCGAGTTGCGGACGCAGATTTCGTCCTCCTGCGCAAGGCCGAGGTTTTTGCGCGCATATGAGGTGAGTTTATCTATGACAGCACTTAAATTATTCATGCAAAAACACCTTCTTTATTTCAAACTTTTATTTAAAGATTTGGGATATAAAAAATTTTTGCGGCCGAATTTCTGCGGCCGTACTCTGGCGGCCCTAATCAGGGCGGCCGTATTTATGGAGACCATATTTATCGAGAATGTACATACTCTGGCGGCCGTATTCAGGGGAAGCCCTTTACGCCTTATTTTTTGCAGCCTTACGGGCGGCACGGGCCGCCTTTATCTCTTCAAGTATTGCCTGATTGGGAGGAAGTATCTCCTCTCTGCGGCGGGCGGCCTCGAGCGCCTGCGCCCTCGCCTTGCCAACGGCGGCCTCAAGCTCAGCAACCTCTTTATTAAGAGCCGCAGTCTTTTCGGCATTGCCTGCATTCTCCGCGTCAGCAAGCGCAGACCTTGTTTTTGTAAGCTTTTTGAGCATTCCGTTGTAGCCGTTTATCTTTGCCTCGGCGAGCGATACGGCGGAGGATATGTCCTTTTCAGCGTGGAAGAACTTTTTGTTTTCTAGCGCAATATTATACTCTGCGCGCGCCCTTTCAAGCGCAGCCTGCGCCTTGGATGCCGCCGCGCTACCCTGAGCCTGTGCCGCTCTGCGTTCGGCAGCACTGAGCGCAGCCTTTTTAGAGCGTTCGGTCTTGTCGGCGTCGGGGAATATGACGAGGAAGATAAAGAAATATATCACCATCGACACGCCGCCCGTGACTACCGTTACCAGAATATTATATACCGCACCCGAAACATACAGCTCGGCAAAGGGTATCCACAGTCCGTTTATGGCGTTGCTGAAGAGCGAAACGAGTATCCAGCCGAAAAAGTACCACATTGCCTGCCACCACACATTTCCGTGGGAGCGGAAGGTGATATTCCTTTGCAGAGGAAAGTTTATGCACTGCGCAATAAACACGGTGAGTTCGTAGGCGATAAAATAGCCCAGTCCGCCGCCTATCACCACCTCGCCTGCCGCGTTGTAGCTGACATTGTAGCCGAGGATATTCCAATATATATCGTTGCCGTCTATCGTGGTGAGCTTTAAATGCGGCCACATAAATTCCGTACCTGCAAGCTCCTGCCCGAAGAGATAGGGCAGGGTGACAAAGCCTATATATTGCAACAGCGTAACGCTTACGCTGAATACAAAAAAGAGTGCAATTTTATAGAGCCATGCGGCAATCTTGGGGCGCCTTTCAGAAAAGCCGTACCACACGCCCTGCCACCAACGCCATATTTTTTGCCAGAATGCCTTAAAGGCGTTTTGCGAGAGCGGCTTGGGCGAAAGCAGACTTTCTTCGGCAGATGTTTGTTCTTCCATTTTACTTCCTTGCGGCATTTCGCCGCAGCATATATTTGAGGCATATTGCCGCACGTTTTAATTTACCGTGCGGCAAACCGCCATTTTTTTTGATTATTTGCGGCATATTGCCGCGCGTTTTTTTAGTTCCTGCAATTTACGACGGCTTCCGCTCTGCCGTACTTGCTTTCGGCGCGGAGCACGACGGGGCCTTCGCCTGAAGGTCTGACTATGGCCATGGCCTCGCCGAAGTAGGTATCCGTAACCGTGCCGTTGTAGCCGTGTGCGTTGTAGGGGCAGGCGCTGCCGAGCGCCATAAGTTCGCCGCCCTCGACCTCGACGGAAATTTCGCCGCGGGCAAGCGGCTTCCATACGCCGTTTTTATCGGTGTACTGCAAGCGGATATAGCAAAGTTCGTCCTTGCCAACATAGGGATGTTCGGGCAGTGCGCGGAGCTGCGTTTCAGGGCCGCCGCTTTTAAGTGCGGAGCGGCAGACTTCCTTGCCCGACTTATCCAGTCCGACGGCAACAAGCTCGCCGGGCATATATACCGCCTTGAAATATGCGCGGGCGTTTGCGCCCACCTTCTTTTCGGCAACCTTTTTACCATTTATATATATGGCCGCTCTGGGGCAGGTAGTGTATACCTCCACCATCGTCTTTTTGCCCTCGCAGTTATCCCAAGTCCAGCTGTCCCACGCCTGCGAAAGCTTCCAGGCCGAGGGCGAATGTTTTTCAAACGCCATATCGGGGCGGACAACGCCCACTTTTATAGTATCGAGGTCGAACGCCACGCGGGTATAGAGCGCCTCTGCAAGCGGACGGCCGTTGAGGTCAAGCCTGCCGCTGCCTGCCGTAACCCAGCCTACGCCTCCTGTGAACTCGGGGGCATAGTCGGCGTGCAGCCACGAGCCGACGCCTACCTCGCCGAGATAGTCTATGCCAGACCACACAAAGTCGCCAATAAGTGCGGGGTGCTTCTGTGCGGTCAGCCAGAACTTGCGGGCGTCGGCACAGAAGGTTTCGCTGCCGAGTATTACCCTTTCGGGGTACTTCTTCATATCGCCCTTATAGCGCAGTATGCCGTAGTTATAGCCCGCCACGTCCATGGCGGCAAAGGCGTCCTTTGTCTTTGCGTTGCAGCCCGGCAGGGTTGCGCCTATCTTCATTGTCGTAGCGCCGAGAAGGCCTGCAAGGTCGTTGAAGAACTCGCTGCCGACAGACTTCTTTTTCTTGCCTGCAGACTTGAGCTCCGCATCCGCCTTTTTATCGCTGTAAATGCCGAAGCCGAGCGAATATAACAGATTGAAGAATATATTTATGCCGCAGGTAACGGGGCGGTCGTCCAGGGTGTGGAGGTACTTTGTCATCTCTGCGGCAAAGGCAATGCCCTTCTTCTGACCCGTTTCGGCAACCTCGTTGCCTATCGAATATAAAACCACGCAGGGGTGGTTATAGTCCTTATTCACGAGCGCCTTCAGATCCCTTTTCCACTCGCCCGCAAACTGACTTGCAAAGTCGTACTTGTTCTTGTGGATATACCACATATCCACATACTCGTCCATAACCAGCACGCCCAGGCGGTCGCACGCCTCAAGCGTGGCCTTGGAGGTAGGGTTGTGCGCCGAGCGTATGGCGTTGTAGCCGTATTTTTGCAGAAGCTCTATCTTGCGCGCATCGGCATAGGGGTGGTTTACCGCGCCTAAAATACCGTTTTCGTGATGTATGCACGCGCCGCGCAGAATTACGCGCCTGCCGTTTATGCGCAGGCCGCCCTTGGCGTCACATTCCAGAAGGCGTATGCCGAAGCGCTCTTCGCGCAAGTCCTCGCCGAAGGTAACGCGGCAGGTATAGAGGTTGGGGCTGTCCGTGCTCCAGAGTTTTGCGTCTGCAAGCTCGAACTCAAAAACAGCCTCGCCCTCCGTCTTTTGCTCCTTTTCCGCAACGACGGTTTCGCCGTCGAGAATTTCCACTTTGAGCGAGCCCGCCGAGTTGGTGTTCACCTTTACCGTAAAACGGGGGGGATTATAGCCAAGCGTCTTTATTTTTATGCCGCAGAGCTCTATATGCTCTTCGGGCAGCACGTACAGCCATACCGGTCTGTAAATGCCCGCGCCCGAATACCAACGACTGTTGGGCTGGTCGGCGTTGAACGCCTCTACCTTTATGGTATTCTCCCCGCCGAAGTTCAGAAACCCGTCCGCCTGAACATAGAAGCCGGTGTAGCCGTAGGCCCAGCCGCCCGCCTCCTTGCCGTTGATATATACTTTTGCATTGCGGTAAACGCCCTCGAACTCCAGCACCACCTTCTTGCCCTTCCACTCTTCGGGTGCGGTGAAAGACTTTTCGTACACATAGTCATACCCCTCGTACCAGCCCGCGTTTTTGCCGCTGGCACTGTCCGCCGTACGGTTTTCCAAAATCATTGCGTCGTGCGGGAGGGTGACTTCCTTGCGCCAGTCCTCGCCTATGTGTCCGTACTTCCAGCCATCGTTGAAGCTCATTTTTATCATATAATTCAAACCCCTTTTTCAAGGCGACGCGCGCCTTGAAATCTTTAATTTTAACCTTGCTCACGCAAAAAAACGCCGTGCGTTTTATCCGTGAAACATTTATGCGCATGCCGTGAAAGGCACAATCTTTTACTTTTATACTGTAACATTATTTGTCTGTCTTGTCAATGAGTATGGCACAAAAAAGCATTATTTACACACAATCAGGCAGACTGCTGTACCGTGAAACATTTTATAAAAATGTTACACGCTGAGGCAGACAGAACGCGCCTTGAAAAGCAAATTCAAAACTGTTTTTTTACCGCATAGCGCGGGGCGTTGCCGCCCCGCGCTATCCGTTAAATCTCAGGAGAAAAAGCTCGGAAATAATGCCATAAGCGCACAGAAAGTTATGCGTTTGCCTTCTCTTTTACAGTGCTGAAGAATGCCGCAACCACAGCCGCGATTATGCCTACAAGCGCTATTGCCGCGCCAGCGAAGAAGTTATTGAGTGCAGGCTTTGCGATGGGGTTGTCGTTTTCGAGGTCGGAACCTAAAATGTAGGCCATGGATTCCACCCTCATGCTTATCATAATCATGAGCGCAGCGGCCATGAGTATGACTGAAACTATCCAGATTGCGTCCAGATGGGGGATTTTGACGAACTGCTGAGCTACGAGCAGGGCAACGCCCGCAATTACTGCCAGACTGCCGAGAAGAGGTACGACGGCCGTATAGTCCTGATAGTACTCCATATTGCAGTTTGTTGAAAGAATTATTGTACCTATGAGCATGAAGAGGACGGCCGCTGCGCCCACATAAAAGCCCACAGACTGCTTTTCGAAAAAGGTTTTAACGTTCATATCACACCTCCTCCTTCTTCTTTTTGAGGGTAACGGCAACATAGCCTGCCGCACCGGCTACGGTGAGAACGATGAACACAACTTCAACCGCAGTGAGGGTAGCCTTCCACCAGGGAGTAACATTTATCGTCTTTGTAAGGCTGTCCACACCGTTGAGCGCGTTGGAATTTGCAAGTACCCAGAGGTTGGAATGCATTGCGTCCTTAAGCGCATTCTGAGCTGCGGGGTCGTCCTTTATGGCTTCAAGCAGTGCAATGGAAGTTTCGTTGCCCGAGGTATCGAGGCAGGTAGTGCCCGCCATGAGCGAGGTATCCGCCCTCATGTACATGGGGCCGTTAATCATATCGGTTACGATATATCCCGTGAAGCCCCACTCCTTTTTGAGTATGTTGGTGATAAGTCCTTCGTGTGCGCTCGCATAACGCATACCTGCACGGTTGAAGGCCGTCATTGTACCCATGCAGCCCGCATCCTGGAATGCGCCCTGGAATGCGCGGAGCTCTATTTCGCGCGCACGCTGTTCATTCATGAATACCGAAACGCCCGTACGGTTGGATTCCTGGTCGTTGAAAGCAAAGTGCTTGGGAGCAACTACAAGTCCGTATTCAAGCGCGCCGCTCGTTATTGCCGCACCGAGATAGTTGGTGAGCATGGGGTCTTCAGAATAGTATTCGTGATTTCTGCCGTTGTAGGGCGTGCGGTGCGTGTTGAGACCGGGTGCCCAGAGTATTGCGGTGTTCGTCCAGAGCGAGTCCGTACCGAACAGTCTGCCCTGCTCTTCAAGCAGCTCCTTGTTGAAAGATGCGCCGAGAACGGGCTCGGTTACAGAGTCGTATACCGAATATCCTGCGTTGGCGTCGTCCTCCTCCATGGCTGCGGGGTCGCCCTCTTCGTTGGTGTTGAAGTGTCCGAGAGTCTGATAGCTGAAGCCGAGAGGACCGTCCTGAACGTGCTGCATATCGAGGCCGATGCTGGCCATGCCGGCCGTCTGGTTCTGCGCCCATACATAGAACTCTATTGCCTCTTCGAGAGTAATGGTGGAGAGCAGCTCGTCCCAGCGCTCGTCGTCATAGTCCGCACCCTTGAGCGCGCCTATGGTGAGCCCGGTATCCTGTCCCCACTCGGTGGGCGTTGTGTCCTTGCCCTCGGTGCTGTATACGTCGTTGGTGAGTTCCTTTATCATGGCTGCCGTAGCAACGAGGTCGGTGGTGTGGATATCGCCGGAAACTTCATAGCCTTCAGGCCACGTGCCCGACCAATCGCTCCTCGAGAGCTGACCTTCCCACATATCGTTGTCCGTCCAGTAGTTGAGGTTCATATCGTCGAGCTGGTTGGTGACAGCCACATCCTCGCCAGAGGAATCGGATGTTGCATAGGTTGTAGTGTTTAGTGTGTCCTGCGTCCAGGTGTAAACCTTCTGGGCGTCGCCGTCCACATCCGCGCCCTTTGCAGCAAGTATATTGTTCAGAGCGTCGTGCGCGCCGTTGCCTATGGAGAGATAGTAATCTCCTGCGTCAAGGATATAGGTCTTGGCATTCACATAGTCGTAGCTGGTTATATACTTCTTGTCGAAGGAAAGAGTAACTACTTCAGAGTCGCCCTCTTCTCCGCTGGGAGCAAGCGTCTGTGTCTTGGCAAAGTCTGCAAGCTGAACGGCTGATTTTTCAACGTGGTTCTGCCTGTCGTAGTCGGTATAAGGCGTCTGAACATATACCTGAACGACATCTTTTGCAGGGAAGTCGCCCGTGTTGGTGACTTCAACCACTACCTCTATCATGCCCTCCTTCTCGGAAACGGATATAAGCTCCTGCTCGAATGTGGTGTAAGAGAGGCCGTAGCCGAAGGAGTAGAGCACTTCGTCGTCATAGTTCCACGCTTCGCCCGTGCTTGAGCCCGTTACAGAAGTTGCGTTATAGCGGCCGAGAACGGCGTCTTCGTACCTCGTTTCATAGTAGCGATAACCGGTGTAGATGCCCTCCTGCTCGTCGAGGAATGCAAAGCCCTTGGAGTTATCGGTATTGCCGCCGTAATCGGCATAGTTGGCAAACGAGAACAGACCGAAGTTTACCATTGCGGGCGAGCTGGTGGAGTCAACGGCGTATGTATCGGGCAGATGACCTGAGGGCGAAACTTCGCCGCGGAGTATATCGGCCACGCCGAGGAAACCGTAGTTGCCGACTGCGCCCACCCAGAGGATGGAGTCTACTTCCGCCTTGTTCTGCACATAGTCGAGCTCCATGGCGCTGTCGCTGTTGACAAGCACGATTACCTTTTCAAAGTGCTCGCAGGCGTAGTCTATGATTGCCTTTTCGTTTATGCTGAGGCCGAGGATATTTTCGCCCTCTTCAAATTCGTCGGGATTGCCGAGGCCGGCCTCGCCGGGATAGAAGTCGGCGGCTTCAGAGCTCGGTCTGCCGATTACAACGATGGCAGCATCGGAGTATTCCGTGATGCTTGCGCCCCAGTTGGAGCTGGCTGCTTCAAGTTCTGAAACGGAGGGTTCGTTAACCACTACGCCGTTTGGAACTTTCTGAACCATGCCGAAGCTGTTGGAGAGCCTGCCGGGCGTCTTGCCGACGGCGGTATAAGCTTCAATCGTGGTGGGGTTTACATCAAATCCCTTCTGTTCGAGCGCGTCAGCAAGGCTGATATTCTGGGCAGAGTTGGGGCTGCTGCCTATCTGGCCGCCGTGAACGGAGTTTACCGCACGGTTGCCGAGAAGCGTTACTTTTGCGCCGTTGGCAAGGGGCAGAGTTTCGTTGTTGTTCTTGAGCAGAACGGAACCTTCCTCCTGCTCCCTCTCTGCAAGGTCCTTGTGCCATGCTACAAGGTCATCGGTGTTGGTAATGTCCTCGTTGACATAGGTGTACAGTTCTTCAGGGTTCGACTCATCACTCGTCACCTGTTCCGTGCTTGAAGTTCCTAAGAACTCGTTGATGTTCGGCTCCCACGCTACGGCTATCGCCGATGCGCCTATGCTCACAACAGAGAGCAGTGCGCACACCGCGGTAGCGCCGCGCAGGGCGTGCAAGGTTGTTGATTTTTTCAATTTATTCCTCCTCATATAAGTTGATATTGCGCACGCTCGTCGTGCGCCTGACGCCTTATAAAATTTTCACATTTTTCACAATTTTTTCATTACACACAAAAAAATCAATAGAAAAATGCAATTAACTTTCTTTTGCGTGATATATTCTAACAGCGGAGGGCAAAACTTTCAAGAAACCTTTTTACAACTTTCAGACAATTTTTTACCCGCTATTGACAAATATTCAAAATTATTATATAATATGGATATTAATACAAAACTTTTCAGCAGGTAAAGCTATGCAGGCCAAAAGGGAACAATGGCAGTATCAGAAGGGTGCAAAGGTATGGGTCGGGCGATATAAAAATTCGCACAATATGCCCCACTGGCACTACGACTGCGAGCTGCTCTATGTTGAACACGGCGAGCTTGACATCTTTTGCAATGGCGAGAACTACAGAGTGCGCGTCGGTGACGAGGTATTTATAGACAGCGAGCAGGTGCACTATATGCACGCACGCGACCCGCAGACCGTCGTTTCTATGATTATATTCGACTACGACCTGATAAAGCCGTATGCAAACGGAACGGAATTGGTTTCGCCCGTGCTTTCAGGCAAATACGCAGTGAATGAGCTGTATCTTTCGCTCAGGGACAAGCTTGCTGCGCGCACTCCTTTTTCGGGGCACGAAACGGCGCTTGAAGTGGCAAACGCGATGCTGAATGTATTTATGCACGAAAAAACCTGCCCCCAAGGTACAAAAAAGGGCAGCTCGGCCACGCTTAAAGACCTGTTGCAGGAAATAGACGAAAAATACGAGTTTTACGATTTGAACACCGCGGCAAAATTTATGAATGTGAATGCCGCCTACTTTTCAAGAATGTTCCACAAGCTGATGGGAATGACCTTTTCGCAATACTTAAACTATGTTAAGACGAGCAAGGCCGTCGACCTTATAAACAGCGGGAGCAAACTTTCACTTACGGAAATTTCGCTCAAATGCGGGTTTACTACCATACGCAATTTTAACAGAATTTTTAAAACGTTTACGGGATATACCCCCTCCAATTTACCTGAAAACTTTATAATGAAGGAGAACTTTGCCGACCTGAACGACCGCGAACAGAACCCCACTATGCACGAATGCGTGCTGATAGAGAGCTCTGACGACTTTGACGGAGAACTTGCCAAGGCGTAGGCAACACATAAAATTTTAAGGCATATTACAAATTTAAATGCTACATGTATTGCCCGTATATTTGCGGAGCAAACCAATAGGCGCAGGCCTGTTCGCGATTAAGCGAACAGGCCTGCGCCTTATTTTAATTTAAATTGTACGCCATGGATTTCAGACGTTGTGCCGTACCATTTTTCAAGCGGTTGTTTTACCGACTTTAAAACTGTATTTAAGTTTTATTGTCTGCCATTTGCCGCACTTTTTTCACTATATCTTATTGGCGGCAAAATGCAGATTTACAAATTGACCCGCACATATGCCCCGTTTAATTGATTTAAGAGAGCAAATCGAGGTAGTCAAGCTCCTCTGCGGTAAGCTTTATATCCGCGGCGGCGGCATTCTGCGCAAGGCGTGAAGGCTTTACGCTGGCAACGACTGCAAAGGCATTCATTTTTTGCGAAAGAATGTAGGCAAGCGCTATCTGCGCCACCGTTACGCCCTTTGCCGAGGCAAGCTCTTCGCACCGACTGAGGCGAATATAATTCTCCTTGCCGCGGAACTCGCGCGGAACGCCGTGCAGCCTTCCTGCAAGGCAGTCGGCAGACTTTATTCTGCCGGAAAGAAATCCGCGGGCGAGAGAGGAATATGCGAATACTGCAATGCCGCTCTTTGCATAAAATTCGCGCTCGGACGCGCCTCTTTTGCCCGATATGGTTACGCCTCCGCCCAGCACTACGCGGTACTGCTCCGCTAAACTATAATTGGGGCTGGAAGCCGTGAACGGAACAAGGTTATGGCTGTAAGCATATTCATTGGCCTCTTCAAGGCGGCGCTCCGTCCAGTTTGAACCGCCGAACGCGCCAATCGTACCCTTTGCGTGCAGGGCGTTCAGTTCCTCCACCAATATGCCGACGGGCACGCGCGGATTGTCGCGGTGAAGCAGATATATATCTATGCGGTCTGTCTTGAGGGCGGAAAGCGATTTCTGAATATCATAGTGAAGCGCCTTTACGCTTATGCGCTTTTGCCACAAGAGCCCGGGGTGGCAGCCCTTGGAAAGTATGACTACCTCTTCGCGCTTGCCGCTGGCCTCAAGCCAGTCACCTATAACATTTTCTGAAAGGCCGTACACCCGCGCGGTATCTATTGTATTTATACCGCAATCGAGAGCGGCGGAAAGTATGCCGCTGCAATCCTGGCCGTGAAGGAAGGGCGCAATGGATGTGCCCAATACCACGCGCGATACGGGAAGTTTTACATATTTGAGTTCTGTATATTGCAAAACCGTTCTCCTTTAAATTTATTTTATTGTGCCTTTATATGCCGTTGCGGCCTCAGACTTATTTAATGACTGTATCGTTTAACACATTGCCCGCAAAAACACGCCGCAACAAATGCAATGCCAAAAAACAGCCCGCCGCAGCGCCATTGCGCACCCAAAACAGACACAGCTTTCAGCAGAAATAAGCCTGCCATATAAATATACTGCCGCGGTTTATAAGAGCGCGCGGCAGCATACATACAAATCAGATTTTTAAAAAGTCTTTTTTACGCAAAGGACCAATGCCCTGCCGCCGCGCGCACTCCGCACAGTTGATATGAGGGAGGGGGAAATCGGCGGAGACGCACTCCGTACCTAAACGAGGCGGCAAGGCACTAAATCGGCAAATTGACTTTTTTAATTTTTAGATTAACACTGCAATAAATTACTTCTGTTCAGCGTCAGAGCCGTCGTCAGGCTTTTCTTCCGTGGCTGCGGGAGCGCCAGACTTTGCAGCCTTTGCGGCAGCTTTTGCCTCTGCCTTGGCCTTCTTTTCGGCGAGCTTTGCCTGATACTTGCCCTCTTCTTCCTCGAAGGAAAGGCCCTTCTTTTCGCACTTGGCCTTGAGTTCGGCAACGCGTGCCTCTTCAGCTATGCGGTCGGCCTCTTCCTCCTCTATGCGGAGGCGTTCGGCAGGCTCTATCCACTCTATGCCTGCGGCCTCTGCCTCTGCCTTCTGGCGGGCAATTATCTTTTTGTTGTCTTCGGGAAGGAACTTTTCAACTCCGAAGAAGAGTACCGTTATCGCGCAGAGCGCATAAGCGCCCGTCTCTATCCAGATATACGCCACAACCGTGCCGTAAGAACCTATGCTTGCAAGGCCACTTACTATACCGGTTGCCAGAGGAACTGCGGCAATCAGTATTGCACTGTACAATGACATACCGAAGCCGTCGCAACGGAAGCCGTTTTTAGCCTCCATATGGTCGAGGCAGTCTGCAATCATGGCGAGTATCATATATCCTGCGGGAGCGGAGCCGAGGCACTTAAGGGCTATGCCTATGGCAGCGACGATAAAGTTCTGGTACCAGATGCCAGCTATTACGCCGCCGATAACGCCTATTACCATACCGATAAATACTATCGGGCGTTTGCCGAACTTATTGCACAGCGGAGCTACAAACACGATGGCAACAGCCATGGGCACTGCGCCCACTATGCCGAGTATACTCATCGCGCCGCTCGCGCCTATATCTGCGCTGGCATATATGGCGTCGGTGAACGACTTCATTGCCGCATTCTTTATAGAGCCCGAGAACTGGTAGAGCAGATAGAATATGATTGTTACCATAAAGAACTTATCTTTGAAGATAGCCCTTGCCTGCTCCTTTAACGAGGGACCTTTGGCCTTCTTGGCTTCGAGAGCCTCCTCTTCTGCCACGGCCTTTGCCTTATCAGACTCGTAGGTCTTTACCATACTCTCTTCGGTTACGCGCTCGCGGGTGAAGTAGTACTGCGCGAGGCAGCCGATGAAGGTAACAATGCCTATTACTATGAATATAATGAGGTAGCCGTTGGCGGTGGGCACGCGGGGAATGGTGCCGTCGGAGGCCGGGAGGCCGTCCATGCCAAGGCTGTCAGATGCGGCAAGCGCACCTATTATCTGGGGGAATATTATAGAACCTGCGCCCGCGCCGCCGAGTACCGCCATGTTTGCAAGCGAGGCGAGAAGTCCTCTCTGCTTGCCGTTACGGGTCGAAACGGGTATGAGCGCGCTGTTTGCCGTGTTGTAAAGCGGGAATGCAACCGCATAGAAGAGGTTATAAGCTATAACCAGCCATACCATCTTGAATATGGTGTTATCAGGCAGCGGCTGAATGAACATTACAACGCTTATTACCGCAAGAACTACCGCGGAGAGCAGAATGTAGGGCCTTGCCTTGCCCGCCTTCGTCTTTGTTCTTTCGATTATCTGCCCTGCGAGCAGGTTACCGAGAACTATGAGTATTGCCGAAATCATGGGGAATATTGTGAGGAATGCCTCTACCCCTGTATTTCCTGCCGCAATTTCCGTTTTGAACAAGGTATCGCGGAAATAGGATACGAGATATGTGCCGAACAAACTGTTTGCAAGCAGGCCGCAGAACGGACCCACGAGATAGCCTAACAGAGCTTCGGGCACAAGTTTGACGTTCGCCGATTTAACTTTTGTTGATAAAACGGGATTGTCGAACACGCTTTTTTTAGCTGCCATCAGCTTTTTCCCTCCTTATTGATTTTTTCTTTACTTAAAAACTGACCTATGCCCTTGAACAAATGCCCGTTGAACATAAGCAGCAGCGCTTCCATCTGCCTGCGCGACATACCGCCGAACTTTGCAAGCCCCCTTACCGGCTGATGCAGGACGCCCATTACCAGCGTGTTGGCAGTTGAACGTTTACCTATTCCGTTCATGAATTTTATGGCGAACCTTATTACTCCCGAAAAGAGCCTGCCCACCCAGCGCTTTGAATACCTGAGGTCTGCAACGGTGCTGTTTTCGGTTATTACCATTCGGTTCTTTTTATAGAAGTTGTATCCGCTCCTGGGGATTTCCCTGCCGAGCAGAGCTTTGAACTGAGCGTCGTCCACGTGCTCGACTTCGCCGCTGTAATATGCGGGTATTTCAGCCATATTATAGGGGCAAGTCTGCTTTGTGCCGGCCTTTGTCACCTTTGCGGTGAGGCGTATATCGGCCGAGCTTGCGCACACGTAGAGCACATATTCGCCGCCTTCAACCTCCCACTTGTTGCTCTCCACATCGAAGTAGCGGAAAGTTTTATCGTCGAAGGGTATTGTGACTTTGCAGCTTTCGCCCTTTTTGAGGAATACCTTTTTGAAGCCCTTGAGCTCCTTTACGGGGCGGAATATGCTGCTGTCTTCCTTGCCGACATAGAGCTGAGCGACCTCCGCTCCGTCATAGTCGCCGACGTTGGCGATTGTAAAGCTTACGCCGTCCTCGTCGCAGGATATATCCGAATACTCGAATTTTGTATATGAAAGACCAAATCCGAAGGGGAATTCAACGGGCTTTTCAGCCTTTTCAAAGTAGCGGTAGCCTACGTAGAGCCCCTCTCTGTATTCGCAGGTCATCTGCTTGCCGGGGAAGTAGCTCTGGCTTGCGCAGGGAGCTTCGGGAGTAGACCAGGTTTCTGCAAGTTTGCCCGAAGGGTTGACCGTGCCGCTTATTACGTCGAGCACGGCGGCTGCGCCTGCCTGTCCGCCAAGACCGGCATAAACTATCGCGTCGGCGTCGCGCGCCCAGTCGAGATATACCGAGCTGCCGCAGGAGAGAATTATTACCACCTTGCAGCCTGCCGCCTTGAGCGCCCTGTAAGTTTCTATCTGATTTTCGGGCATCTTCAGATCGGGTCTGTCAAGGCCCTCGGCCTCGCTGTACTCGTCAAGTCCTAAGAACAGCAGCGTTATATCGGCCGTCTTTGCAAGCTCGACGGCGGCGGTGAGGTGCTCCGTCTTCTTTTTGCCGTACCTTTCAAAGCCCTGCGCATATCCCTTGACCTTGAAGGAATAATCGCGCATATCGTCGAACGCCTTTTCAAGTTTGGTGGGGTTGACTATGGAAGAGCCTGCGCCCTGATACCTGGGATATTTTGCAAAGTCGCCCACAATGGCAACTTCCGTATCCTTCTGTATGGGGAGAACGCCGTTATTTTTGAGAAGCACGACGCATTCGTCCGCGCACTTCTTTGCAAGCGCGTGGTGCGCCTCTTTATCAAACGGCTTTCCCTTTTCGCCCTTGGTGGTGGCTTCGATGAGGTCGAGAACGCGGTTTACGCATTCGTCAACATACTTTATGTCCAGTCTGCCTTCTTCCACCGCCTTTACGATGTCGTCGGCGCCGTAGCGGCAGCCGGGCATCTCTATATCGCTGCCTGCTATGGTGGAGGCAACTTTGTTGTTAGTGCCCGCCCAGTCTGAAACTATTACGCCGTTAAAGCCCCAATCGCCGCGCAGTATCTCGCGCAGAAGGTGGGTGTTTTCGTCCGCGAAAGCGCCGTTTACCATGTTGTAGGCAGACATCACTGCGTGCGGCTTGCCCTCTTTTACGGCAATTTCAAAGCCCGTGAGGTAAATTTCGCGCAAGGTCCTCTCGTCCATGACGGAATCGGTGACCATTCTGCGCTCTTCCTGGCTGTTGGCGGCAAAGTGCTTTATGCAGGACGCCGTGCCGTTCTTCTGAATGCCGCGCACATATGACGCTGCCATTTTGCCGGCGAGATACGGGTCTTCTGAAAAATATTCAAAGTTACGGCCGCAGCGGGGATTGCGCTTTATGCACAGTCCGGGTCCAAGCACCATGTTAACCTGCTGAGACGCAGCCTCTTCGCCGAGCGCCTCGCCCAGCTTTTCGGCTATGCCTTCGTTCCAGCCTGACGCCACGGATACGGCAGTAGGGAAACAGGTTGCGGGAATACTTGCGTTAAGACCGAGATGGTCGGACGCAGCCGCCTGCTTTCTTAAGCCGTGAGGCCCGTCCGAAAAAAAGATTGACGGTATGCCCAGCTCCTCATAGCCCTGCGTGCTCCAGAAGTCCTTGCCGGTGAGAAGGTCGGCTTTCTGCCTGACAGTCATTTTTGATAAAATCTCTTCTCTTGTCATTGTCCTCCCCCATAGATATTTTTTTATGAAAAAAGCTGCCCGCCCGCCGGGAAACAGTTGCGGGCATATGTGCGGCAAATAAATTTGCCGTGCTTTGCTATTTCCACGTGGTATTTTATCACAATCAATTAAATCTTGCAACATTTTTTGCATAATTTGTTTAAATACTATCATAAATAACAAACGATTTTGTTTATCAAATCCAATTTATGATAAAAAATACACCCGAACGACTTTTTTCGGGTGCAAAAATTAAAAGTCCGCCCGCAGCCGCTGCGCAAAATGCTGCTGCGGGCGGGCAGCAAAGATACAAAATTTTAAAGCGCAGATATCAGCCATTCAACGGCTGAAAAACTGACGACGTTTATAAATAAACTTAGCCCATAAACTACAGTTTCAATAGGCGGATATAAGGCCTTCAACTTTAAAAAACTTACACCGCACACGAAAACAGAGCATTTCCCTAGCTAAGTTCTTTGATTTTGGAAATTGCGCTCATGCGGCTGTCTACCCCCAGCTTGAGGTAGATAGAGCTTATATAGTTGCGGGCTGTGCCGTCTGAAAGCTTGAGCGCCGAGGCTATCTGCCTGTTGGTGAACCCGTCCGAGAGCATCATTGCTATATCGACCTCTCTGTCCGAAAGCCCGTACGCCTTTTTGAGCTTTATCTGCTTGTCCGACGAGACGAGCATTGCTGCGTCCGTAATCTTTTTGGCTATTTTGGAGGGCAGTATGGTATCGCCCGCATATGCGTTTTTTATGGCATCTATGAGTGCGGTAGAGCCTATATCCTTTAAGAGATAGCCGCTTGCGCCGTTGTTTATGCCGCTCAGGATATAGTCGCTGTCGTCAAAGGTGGTAAGAATTATTATCTTTATATCGGGCGAGGCCTCTTTTATGCGCTTGGTGGCGGCAACGCCGTTCATTTCGGGCATGCGCACGTCCATTAAAATGACGTCCGGGTGCAGTTCTTTGGCCATATCCACGGCCTGAACGCCGTTGTATGCTATGCCGCAGACCTCGATTTCGGGCGAAGTCTGCAACACGCTTTTTATGCCTTCGGCAAGTATTTTCTGGTCGTCGGCAAGCATAACGCGAATCATAACTATCCTCCTTGAACGGCACATATACCGCATCCAAAGCTATTTTAATAACAAACGCCGCAAAAGTCGGCTTAAAAATTGCACGGCGCATATATTGCAATCATACACGGCAGGTAAAAATGCATTGAGCGGCATATATACCGCATTTAAACCGTGCCCGCCGCCCATAAAAGCAAATTGCAAGGCACATATGCCGCAATAGCGCCGTTAAGACAAACGCGTACACGAATATGCCGCAATTACTTCATAATTACCTTATTACGCGGGATTATTTCAGTCGCACGATTTAATGAATATCTCAACCTCGCAGCCCTCGTCGGCGTCGCCTGATATGCGTATTCCTCCGCCGAATTCTTCGGCCTTTTCGCTCATGCTGTTGAGGCCGTAGCCGCGCCTGAAATCAGCGCTCGGTCCTACTCCGTTATCAGACACGAGCACGCTTACACCGTCATCCACCTTCCTCGCTCCGATATAGAACGCGGTAGCGCCGCCGTGGCGTATGCCGTTGGATATGCACTCCTTTACGCTGTTGCACAGAAAGCGCGTGCGCTCTTCGCCGAGCGTTATGTCCTCCACGTCGCTCCTTATCTTGAGGTCGGTGGCGTCCACCGTCTGGGCTACAATTTCCTCTATCCCGTCCTTAAGCGAGGTGACGGCAGGTCTGCCCGCAAGCAGGTGTACGCTGGAGCGCATCTGGTCGAGCGCGTTCTTGGCCTGAATATTTGCAGAAATTATCTTCTTTTTTGCCTCTTCGGGGTCGGAATCGACGAGCAGTTTAGCCGCCTCCGTCTGCATTATGACCGCCGTTATGGAATGTCCTGCATTATCGTGAATATCCTTGGCTATTCGGTTGCGCTCCTCCAGCACCGCCGTCATTGAAAGTTTTTCATAAGCGGCCTCGAGCTGAGCCTTGCTTTCGTCCGCCTCGGCAAGCGCCTTCGTAAGCCGACGCGACATTCTGTAATAGCGCATAAACGCCGCAATGACTACAAAGTGTATGCTTAAAATTATAAACCCGAACAGACAACCGCCCAAAATTTCCACCAGCGAGGTGTAGAGCTGAACGCCCTCGTGCACGCGCACCCAGCCGAGCGCAAACGAGGCAAAGAATACGCCCGCACCCACGCCGAAAACTATGAGGTTGTTTTTGAGATTTTCGCTGTTTATATACAGTTCGGTGGTATCGAGGCAGTACATTACCACGATAAAGTCGTTGCCCGTTATTACCGAAATTATCAGAAGAAACAGAAAGTCGGCGCCGTACATGGCAAATTTTATATTCTGCGGAATGAAGATATAAAATTTGAGCGCGACGGATATATCGACCACTATGCAGCACGGCACAAGCATGAGGTACATCCACCACTCCTGCTCGGGGTCGTAAAAGGAGGCGTACTGCGCGCAGATTATTATCTCCATCACCACAAGGGCGGCAAGCACCACCAGCCCGAGTATCTTGCGCACGTTCTGAATATTGAGTTTGAACTTACTATTCTTTGCCATTTTTCAAAATACTCGATATGGAATAGCTGCGCTCTATGCCGTCCAGCCTGCCCGTTTCAAAATAACTGTAACACTGCTCGCCAGAGCAGATGATATGGTCGTAAAGGCGCACGTTGTTCATGCTGCATATAATCTGGCACTGCTTGGTAAAATCGTCGTCGGCAACCGACGGATTGGCGGCAACACCGATGTGGTTGTGCGCTATTATCATTCCGTACGGGTGCGCAACGGATATCAGCTTTATGAGCTCTTCAGGCGCTACCGTCACCCTGTCGCTGTCGCTCGAAGAAAAGCGGCATATCCTTGTCACCCTCCCGTTTTTATCGAGGAAGTAGAGCTCGAGAATTTCCACGCTGTGGCCGTTCATTCTCATCTTTGCAAAGCGGAGCATCTCCCCTCTGTTTGAGATGGCAGCAAAACATTCGGCGGTGTTGGCCTTTTCTATGCACAGCCCGACGCACTTTAAGTAGAGCGCAACCTGCTCGCCGACGCCGGGGACTGACATCAGCTCGTCTATGTCGGCAGACAGCACGGCGGATATGCTCGGAAAGCGTTCGAGCAGCTCGTGGGCGACGGGATTGGTGTTTTTGCGCGGGTATGCGTTGAACAATAGCATCTCTAAAACTTCGTGTTCATAGAGGTTGTCGCCATTCTTAAGTTTTTGGTACATTCTGCGTCTGTGGCCTTCGTGCACGGCAGTTACCTTAAAATTTTATTTTTATATATTAAAATAATTTTACCATAAAATTAAAAAAGTGTATAATAAATTTAAGCTTGCGTGCATATTTTTTGTTGCATACGGCAAAATTTTTGCGGCGCGCGCCGTAGTGTTTGTGTGCGCGCACGACTGAAGGACGGTATTTGCTATGTCTTCCTACACAGACGAAATCAGGAAAAAAATTTCACAGATGGTACGCTTCCCTTCGTACAAACAGCCCGCAGAGACGGGTATGCCTTTCGGCGCGCCTGCGGCCGAAGCGCTTGCATACTTTTTGGGGCTTGCAAAGACGATGGGTTTTGAAACGCACAACTACGATAATTTTGCAGGAGAAGTCATCTTCGGCGAGGGCGAGGAATTTGCCGTGCTCGCCCACCTCGACGTTGTACCCGCGGGCGGCGGCTGGACGCACGAACCCTTCGGCGGAGAGATTGATACGGTAAACGAACGCATATGGGGCAGAGGCACAATGGACGACAAGGGCCCCGCAGTGATAATGCTCTACGCGCTCAAGGCGCTCAAAGACGACGGTTTTAAACCCGCGCGCAAGATAAAGCTTATAGTAGGCTGCAACGAAGAGACGGGCTGGGCGTGCATAGACCACTACAAGAAGGTGGCGCACATGCCCGACGAAGGTATTTCACCCGACGCCGACTTCCCCGTTATATATGCCGAAAAGGGCATACTGCATTTAAAGCTTAAATTCACCGTGGAAAACGCGCGCTTTGCCGAACTTAAGGGCGGCGAGCTTGCAAACATGGTGTGCGACTACTGCAGCGTTTCGGCAGACAGCTCCTACGGCGACCCCGCAGCTTACGGGCTCAGGCTTGAGGGCGGAAAGGTGGTTTCGCGCGGAAAATCTGCGCACGGCTCTACCCCCGATGAGGGCGTGAACGCAATGCAGCCGGTACTCCGCTACTTGAAGCTCGACGACATTGCCGACCTGCTGTTCAAAGAAAAGCTCGGACTTAAAGACCTTGAAGACGAGACGGGTAAACTCACCCTTTCGCCCGACGTAGTAAAGAGCAGCGGCAACGACGTGTACATCACCTGCGACATACGCTATCCCGCAACATATACCGAGGCGCAGATACTTGAAATAGTTGAAAAGTGCGGCGTGCCCTACGAAATAACCAACTCCCAGGCACCGCTCTACGGCGAAAAGGACGGATTTCTGGTCAGAACGCTGTGCGCAGTATATAACGAGGTGTGCGGCACGAATATGCAGCCGATAGCCATAGGCGGAGGCACTTACGCCAGGGCGCTCAAGCGCGGCGCGGCATTCGGCCCCGAAGAGGCGGGCGAAGAGAGCACCATTCACCAGGCCAACGAATACATAACCTTTGAAAAGATTGAAAAGTGCTTTAAGATATATAAGCTGGCACTTGAAAGACTTACAAAGGAAAAGGCTGAATAAATTAAGTTTTGTATTAATGGGGCGTACGCACAACTTTGTGCGCACGCCCCCCTTATGTTTTTGCCCGACTTATCCGCCATCCCGCTCCCAGCAAATTTTTAAAAGCGCGCCGCCGTCAACACTGTACAGCGCTGCCGCCCGCAGCAAGTGCTCCCGCCGTCAACACCACCGCAACGGTTGCCCGCCAACCGCTGCAACCTTTTTCGCCCAGCCGTCGCTTTTTTGAGGCGTACTCGCTCCGCCTAGGCCGCAGAGCGGGCGGCAAAGCAAAATTTACAACAGTTTTTGTAAAAGTGACAAATAAAGTTTTGACAAACTCATAAAAATATGGTATATTAACAAAGTCTTTTAAGAACATCGGCACTCGGACAAGAGCTATCCCCGTGCAGGCTTTATGCAGATGTACCCAAGTGGCTCAAGGGGCTCCCCTGCTAAGGGAGTAGTGCGGGAAACTGCAGCGTGAGTTCAAATCTCACCATCTGCGCCAAATCCCCGCAACAGGAAAAACCTGTTGCGGGGATTTCTTTATTAGTCTGATTAAAAGTACAGAATTTTATTGTCCGCGCACTTTAAACAAATCAGCTTGCAACCCTTAAAAATTCGGCAAAAATTATTTAAGGTTTTAAGCCCCGCCACTTGCAATATGCGTATATAGTGTGGTAAAATAGGAACATAAAAGCACCAAAACACTGTAAAGGTGCGCAATAAACATTTTTTGAGGGGAAAGATGAAGATAGTTTTTATTGGCGACTCTATAACCGATTGCGAGCGCGACCGCGCTGACGACAATTCGCTCGGCAACGGATACGTTAAAATACTTGCAGACAAGCTCCGCCCGATATATCCCGATATGGATATAGAGCTGATAAACAGAGGCGTGAGCGGAAACGAGGTCTGCGATATGCTTGCGCGCGTGCAGAAGGACGTAATTGACCTGAAGCCCGACGCCGCCGTGGTAATGGCAGGCATAAACAACGTTATACATCAGTTCAAGTACGGCAAGACGCTGGATTTGAAGCAGTTTGAACGCGACTACCGCGCTCTTCTGACCAAAATCAAAGATGCAGGAATTCTGCTTATAGTGCTTGAACCCTTCCTTATGCCCGCGCCCGACAAACTGCGTATGCGCCCGCTGTTTAACCAGGAGCTTGAGATAATACGCCGCGTGGCGACAGAGCTTGCCGACGAGTTTGTGGCTTACGACGAAGTGTTTAACGGACTTGCAGAATCCATACGCTATACCGAATATTCCGTGGACGGGGTACACCCCACGCACAGAGGTTCGCGCCTGATAGCCGATACCGCTATAAAGGCGATAAGAAAGCACCTTATGTGACAATGCAAGAGTGCGGCGGCACGCTTGAAATTTGGAGCGGCACCCTTAAAACATTGTTAAGACGGCATCTTGCCGTATTCAGCCGCTAAAGCTACATTTTTTTAAAATAACTATAAAATTAGAACCAT
>DVNE01000038.1 GCA_018714625.1 Candidatus Coproplasma excrementigallinarum | reverse complement strand
TGGCGCTGCCGATTTAAAAATCGGCAGCGCCACGCTTTAAACTATTAATTACTTGCGGCATATATGCAGGTCAATCACGACTGCAACAATATCTAAACTGCAATTTACTTCCGCTATTCGTGCAACAAATACGCTGCTGTCAGGTTACGCTATCGGGAGAATTTTTGTCTGATTTTTTCAGGCGTACCTTTAAATATACCGCGCAGGCAAATTCTGCTATAAAGCAGAGCGCAATAGCGGCTATGGCAAAAATCACATAGAGCGAGATTATACTGCGCATAAGGTCGCCGAAGTAAATGTTCTGACTGCCTATGCTCGCCTGCGGCAGCATTACAAACACAAACTTTACCGCAGAAAGCACCATCTGCACGCTAAGCCCTTCGCTATCCGACTTTAAAACGTGATATAAAATCGTCTGCACCATAGTCATTACGGCAAAAAGCAAAAAGAACACAAACTCATTGCCCAGGTTGCCTATCTTTATTGGCTGACCAATTTTTATGGGATGACTGATATTTTCGGCAAGCGAAACGCAGCACACGATAAAATAGAATATGTACGCCGCGCAAACTATTATTTTAATATTGCGCACGGCCTTTTTTGACACAAAAGACAATTTCATGTACCCCTCCTATTATCTGCATTATACCATTATTGCGCAAAAAAAATGTAACAGAGCTTTTACATTGCGCGTAAATGCGTGTTACATTTTACTTTTGCGCATTATATCTGCCGCATTGCCCGCATTAAAATCCGACTTTAAAATGCACGTGCCGCTTGCACCGACGGGCCAGGTATGATATAATAATTGCAGTGCATATAAAGCTGAAATCCTTAAACCCCAAAAGAGGTAAAAAAATATGCAATATGAAAGGCTTAAAAAGGGCGAACAGCCCGTTCTTGCCATATGTTACGACTTTGACCGCACTCTTTCGCCCGACGATATGCAGGCGCAGGGTTTTATTCAGTCGGTCGGAGAGGACGTAAACGAGTTCTGGAGGCAGTCCAACGAGCTTGCCGTAAAGAACGATATGGATATGAACCTTGCCTATATGCTGACGATGGTAAAAAAGGCTAAGGGAAAATTTTACGTAACACGCAGAGCGCTTGCCGAATACGGCGCAAAAATAGAGCTGTATAAGGGCGTTGAAGACTGGTTCGGGCGCATAGACGCCTACGGCGCAGAGCGCGGCATAGCCGTAGAACACTATATAATATCTTCAGGCCTTAAAGAGATGATAGAGGGCACAGCCATAGCAAAGCACTTTAAAAAGATATATGCGAGCGCATTCTGCTATGACGACGACGGCGTGCCTGTATGGCCTGCACAGACGATAAACTACACCAACAAGACGCAGTTTTTGTTCAGAATCGAGAAGGGCTGCCTTGACATAAACGACCACGAGGGCGTAAACGAGTATATTCCGCCAGAAAAGCTGCGCGTACCGCTCAGGAATATGGTTTATCTGGGCGACAGCGACACCGATATACCGTGCATGAAGCTGGTAAATTCCTACGGCGGACACCCGATAGGCGTATACGACCCTGCGCGCAGGCAGAAGGAAAAGGTCTACCGACTTATGAAAAACAACCGCATACGCTACTTTGCCCCCGCAGATTACAGCGAGGGCGGGGTGCTTGACGGACTTTTAAAGGCAATTATAGATAAAACCGCCGCATACGAAAAGCTTGAGGCCAAGCACGTTGAAAACCTTGAAGAAATGAGAAAAAGCGGCAGCTGATATTAATTATTTAATAATTTACCATACTTTAAAATGCCAATAAAACTGCTTTTAGAAATTTAAAAACTGTATTATTTGCCGCATATGTGCGGGGCAATTAAAATGTAATTGATATAAGCGTGCGGGGGCGCGCCGTAATTTTACGGCGCGCCCCGCACTCTTTTTTTAGTATAAAATTTACCAATCAGCGGGCATTGCCGCCCTGAAAGTCCAATCCCCCTATGCGCCTTAAAGACTAAACGCTCACTTCGCCGTTCATATCCACTTCGCGCAGGGAAAATATATTTACTATATATGCGCTTATCTTTGCCTGCGGTATGCCGAGTATGCGCTCGGCCGCAAGTCGATAGATGTTGAGCTGCGGCATATATGTTTTGCGGATAAGCTCGTCATTCTTTGACGAATATTTATAGTCGATTATGACGCACTCGTCGCCCGTAAGGCACATAAGGTCTATCGCACCCTGCACCAGCACGCCGTCCCCGGCAGTAGTATCAAGGAATTTGTTTGCCGGCAACGAGCACAAAAACTCCTGCTCGCGGAACACCTCTGCCCCATTTGTCTTTTTAAAGCAGGGCATAGAGAGTATTTTTGAAAGCGACTGCACGTTCAGCAGCGCGGCCTGCTCGGGCGAGATAAGCTCCTTTTTAATCATTCCGTCGAGCTCGGCGGCAATCCCCTCCTCGTCCTTTACGGAAAAATCGCACAGCTCAAGGTAGCGGTGATAGGCCGTGCCCCTCTCCGCTCCGGTTGAGCCCGTGGCGCGCGCCTCGCCCTCCTCTTCGGGACAGATTACATTTTCGGCATAGTAATCGTCCTGTTTGTTCATACGCAGAACGGCCGAGGCCGAGCTCTTTACGGGCAGTTCTATACTATTTGCAAACTCATACGGTCTGTTAAAGCGTGAGCGCAGCGCGCCGAGCAAGCCCTCGTCAGGCTTTGAAATAAGTGTGGGCGCAGTCTGTTCGGGTGTAAAGTCCGCCTCCTCCGCGTCCTCTACGCGGAAGCAGGAAAAATCGAGCATCTGCGCATAGTTTGTAGCCGTTGCCGCCCTGTGCGGATTGAAAGGCACCCTCTCCTGCGACATTATATGCAGTCTGTACTTTGCGCGCGTGCAGGCCACATATAAAAGGTTCATTTCGTTCTTTACTTCCTCGCGCGAGTTGGCTATGCGGCAGAGCCGACCTAAAAGCGTGGGTGTGGCCACGCGCTTTTCCATATCGAAATACTTGTGCGCAAACCCGAACTGCTCGTCAATGAGCAGGCTTCCGCTCGGATTGCCGCGGTATGGTCTGGTTACGTCGGCTATTATGACGACGGGAAATTCCAGACCCTTTGAAGAGTGCATCGTCATAACCTTTACGCTCTCTCCGCCGCCGCTCTCCGCCACGGGCAGGTTGTAGCCGCCCGCCTTGAGTTTTGTAAGCAGCTCGCCAACGCTCAGTTCGCCTGCGGGAGTATATGCCATCTCGGCAAGACGCCTTATGTTTTTGAGTTTTTTGCCGCCGTCCTGGAAATAGCGCGCCTCCAGCGCGGTATCGCGCAGAATGGCGTCTATCACCGTGCCTGCGCCGAACAGAGCGGCGAGCTTTCGGTAATCCTCCAGCTTTTTAGAAAAAGAGGCAAGCTTTTGCGTTATGCCGTCCGCAAATGCACACGTATATCTTTTGCAACATTCGCGGAAGGTGAGCGAACGCTCCTTTACAAAGGTTATCTTTATTCTGGCCAGCTCGTCCTCGTCCATTCCTCCGACGGG
The DNA here is from genome assembly GCA_018714625.1 of Candidatus Coproplasma excrementigallinarum. Classification (GTDB taxonomy): domain Bacteria; phylum Bacillota; class Clostridia; order Christensenellales; family Borkfalkiaceae; genus Coproplasma; species Coproplasma excrementigallinarum. The sequence goes on along the minus strand of DVNE01000038.1, from coordinate 6,861 downwards.
CGAGATGAGCGCAGAGGCAAAAGGTATGTCCTGCTCGCCGTTATCTATGAGCGAAAGAATATCCAGCACCTGCTTAACCTCGGGTGAGTCGCACGCGTTACCGCCCTGCGCGCCCGAAACCGATATGCCCGCCGAAGCGAGCGCGCGTATTATCCCCGCGACGGAAGAATTATCGCGCTTGCGCGTGAGTATGCAGATGTCGCCAGGCTCCACGGCGCGCGTTTCACCCTTTTCCACATCAAAAAATGTAGAGGTAAGCTCGCGCTTTACTATGTTGAGTATGGCCAGCCCTTCACGCGTGGGCGGCTTTGCCTTAAGCTCCTCCCGCTCCACAGAATAGACCTCGTCCGCCTCGCTCTTCACCTTTTCGCTCTTGCCGAAAATGTGCACATAGGCGCCGCCGCTGCCCGCGGGATATCCGCCGCCGTCCGTCATTACAGAACTGCCCGCATAGTCTATACCGCACGTTTCGGGGCGCATCAGCCGCGAAAAGGCGGCGTTTACCGCCGATATGACCCGCGGCGCACTGCGGAAATTGTGCGAAAGGCAGAGCGAGTTGCCAAAGTCAGCAAACTCCTCGGTCTTTTTTGTAAAGTAGACCGATTTAGAGCCGCGGAAACCGTATATTGCCTGCTTGACATCGCCTACAAGGAAGAGATTTTCGCCCCCGACGAGCGATATTATGCGCTCCTGAACGGGGTTTACGTCCTGATACTCGTCCACAAACACGCGCTTAAAGCGTGAGGCAATCTCGCCGAGCACTCCCCCATCTTCGAGAAGGCGGAGCGTAAGGTGCTCCATGTCGCCATAGTCGAGCTTACCCTCTTCGCGCTTGACCGAGGCATATTCCGCATCGAATTCAAGCAAAAGATTGTTGAACGCATGCGCCGAGCGCCCGCTTGAAAGGAACATATCAAGCTCGCTCTGTCTGTCTGAAATGCCCTCGTAAAGTTTATCGTAGACGCCCTTTATATAGTCGCGCAGAGTAAAAAAGTCGACCGTGACGGGGTCGGGCTCTTCACCCTTTTTAACGGACGGTCTGCGCGAGGTGACAAATTTAGGGAGCGGCGCAAATATATCCTCCTGCGAGCGCACCGCGTCGAGCAAAGAGAGTATTTCCGCCATAACCTTGCGGCAAATCTGCGGCATTTCGGGGTATTCGGCGGCAAAATCGTACAGCTCTGAAGCAAGGCTTTGGCAGCGCTGTACGGCATACCCGTGCAACCTTGCGCAAATGCCCTCAAAGGCCGTTAAATCGCATATATCTGCCGTCCTTTTTAAAAATTCTGCATAGTCGGGTATGTTGCGCACCTCGTCGTACGCGTCTGAAATCAGCCTTTTTAAACTGCCGTCCGAACGCTTTTTGCCGTACCTTTCCAAGAGGTAAATAAAATCCTCATCTTCACTTTCGTACAGTCTTTCAAACAATGCGTCCATTGCGCGCGAACGAAGCTGAGCCTCCGCGCCGCCGTCGTCAGACACTATTTCAAAAGAGCCGTCTATATCCAGAAGATAGAAGTACACCCTTAAAAGGTAGCCGCAGAATGAGTGTATCGTGCTTATGTTGGCCGAGGAGATTTTGCCTATCTGTTCTTTGAGGCGGTTGCGCTCCGCACCCTCGGCCGCAGCCGCGCGCTTTATGAGCGCCGAGCGCAACTTTTCCTTCATCTGCGCGGCCGCCTTTTTTGTGAATGTCACGGCGAGCACGCCGTCGAGGTCGCCCCCGCCCGAGATATAGTCGGCAAGGCGCTCTATCATTACAAAAGTTTTGCCGCTGCCCGCCGAGGCGGATACTATCACCTTGCCCTGCCTTGCTATTGCCGCCGCCTGCTGCGGCGTGGGATTTGCTGCCATTACTTATCGCCCCTCCTCTTCTGCACGGCGTGCGCTATATCTGCGCAGGTAATTCCGCTCACCTCGCGCACGTCTGCGTCGGAACCGGCTGCAAAGCCGCACATTCCGCCCATCTTGCAGTATTCGCACACACCGGAATATGGCGAGGGAGAAATATTGCCCCCGAACATCTCCTCAGCGCCCCTGCGCGCAATCAATGCGGCGTAGCCGATAAAGTCGCGGAAGTCGCCTTCGAGCAGGTTGGAAGAGAGCAGACGGCCATTGAGGTACGCATCGAAATACTTGCTCCTCTCCCTGTCCTTGAGGGTGGTATCGGAGTTTTTTACAACGACTTCGTCCGCGTCCATAAACCCTGAAAGGGTAAAGTCGCCGCCCTCCTTATCTTTGAATTCCACATTTGCGGGGAAGTAGTAAGCCCCTGCGGGTCGCTTGCCCTTTGAAGCCGCCAGAAGATAGAGCGGAAGCTGCAGCTTTACGCCCGCGTAGTATTTATTTGGATCGGCGTCAACCGTACCCGTCTTGTAGTCTATAACCCTTACAAGGTCGCCGCATTCGTCCACTCTGTCCACCTTGCCGCCCGCGCGCACGCTGCCGTCTACGGGAAGATAGTACCACTTTTCCACATCGCGCACGCTGAAGTTGGAATCCCTGAGCTGTCTGTAAGCGCCGCCGCACACGCTCTTCGCCTCGGCAACCAGCCGCTCTGCCGCAAACTTACCGCCCGCGCCGTCGCTCACCGAAGAATATTCGGGCCGCGCAAGCGTGGTAAGCGCTATCTCTTCGGCAACGCCTGCAGCCTGTTCGTCAGAGGATATGTCCGCCTCTTTTTCAGCAAACTGCTTAAGAACCTCGTGTATGAAGTTGCCCGTATCCAAAGGGCGCATTGTGCCCTCCTGCCGCTCCGCAAGTTTTAATCCCTGGCGGGCATAATTTAAATACGGGCAGGAAAAATAGGTTTCGAGCAGTGTGGGCGAGATGCTCCCGCTCGAGGCAAAAAGCGTTTTGCCGCCGTGTATTCTGCCTTTCCCCTGCTCTGTTTTAAGCACTCCGTCCGCGCGCTCCTCCATTCCGTTTTCGGCAAGCACCTCGTACACAGCCGAAGCCGCCGCGGGATTGAGCCTGCCGCCCGCAAGCATTTTGAGCGCGGGAATGGGCTGCGAGCAGTAATAGGGCAGCCCCCTGCCAGATATTTCCACAGCGCGGCGCGTTACAGGCGCAAGCTTTAATCCAGAAGGATTTTTAAACAGCGCCGATATATAAGCTATAATCTCGCTGCGCACCTTCTCCTCACCGCCGGAGAGTACGGGATAGCTCAGGTAGAGGTGCTTTTTGAACGCACAGAGGTTGATGGCAACCGTTTCGCGGCTGCGCTTGTTTACCTGCGCTATCTTGGGCGAAATCTTTAAGTTGAGCGCCTCTAGCGAGGTTATCTCTCTGTCTGTAAGCAGGGCGGTATCCGCGCCCGAAGGGGGCACTCCGTCTGTGAGCGACGCGGCAAATACTATATCCGAGCCCGCGTTGACGGTGTTTGCAATATCGCCCACAAACACCGCGTCCGCCTTGGGCGGTATGAGGGAAATTTCTGCCGCGGTGAGACCGCTCGAGAGCAGTTTTTTGTATTCGCGAGCGGTGTAGACCGCACCCAGCCCCAGCTCTGCCGTCTCTTCCGCCACGGCAAGTACGCCCTGATATACGCGCAGATTGTACTGCGCCTGCGCAGGATAACTCTGCGCCATATCGGAGGAGAGCTCATTAAGCGCGCCCTCGCAGCCGAAAAATTCCATAATCTTTTTTATGCCCTGCGCCCACTCTGAGGACTGCGCGCTACCCTGGGGAAGCAGTGCAAGTCCGCTTAAAAAGCGCGCCCGCGCCGAGCAAACGGCGTTATAGTCGAAGCCGAGCGTATCGCAGATGTCCGCCTTGGGCTGTCTTTTTACGCCGCCGCGATAGGCGGCGCACCTTAATACATAGTTGCGGAAGACGTCGCGCTCCGTCTGCGAAAGGCCGAACAGTCTGTCGCCGCACACCGCGCACACGTCCTCGGGCGCACAGCCGCCTGCAGCGCACTCTATATAACTGCAAAGAAAGGACGAAAGGTTATGCTCGGAGAGCGAGCGGCGCTCGTCGAGATAGTACGGTATGCCGTACTGCGAAAACACCCTTGCCACCGCGGGACGCGCCTCCTTTACGTCGGGCAGCATTACCGATATGCGGAAATATCTTTCGCCCTCGTCCAGCACAAACCGCTTTATGGAGGCGGCAATAAATTCCAGCTCGTCCGTTTCGTCGGCGGCCTCGTAGATATGCACTTTATCGGTGGGCACTCCCTCGCAATAGAAAGACGAGGGGTCGAACAGATTGCAGCGTATGCGTTCGGCCTCGGGAATGAGGTCTGAGGGCAATGTTATGGTGCGGCAGCCGCCCAGCCCGCGGGAGAACCCCTCGAACTGCGCAGGCGCCTCGTTGGCGTAGATGTCGGGCGCGCCGCCCACAAATATGCCGCAGGTATTCTGCGCGGTAGACATGCACGCCTTTACGCACTCCGCCACCGTACCCGTAAAAGCCTGAAAACCGAGAAAAATGACGTCCGCGCCCTGTATTTTGGGGCTGGACTGAATTACGCCGGGCAGCAGGCGAAGATATACATTTCTGTCAAGGCGGCCGCTCACCTTTAAAAATGCGGTATATTCGGCATAAATGAGGGCAATATCGTGCAGCTTATCGCCGAGAAGTCCCTCAGCGCCCACCGACGCCGCCTCTTCCGCCGATATGCCGGAGGAATACAGGATTGCTATTGTATCGTATACCGAACCCGCCGACGCGGACGCCGAGAGCCTGCGGAACAGGCGTAGCTTTTCTTTGTTACGCTCTATTATTCCGCGTATGGCTATCGCCGAGCCCTGACTGGTCATCAGCTTGCCGTCCGTCTTATATTCAGAGGATAAAAAACGCGCAAAAGTATAGACGGAGGTGAAAAAAGTTCCGCCGACGGCCGCGCACACGGCGCGCTCCGCCACCAGCGTGAGCCTGTCCTCACAGAAAATGACCGTGCGCCTTTTGCACTTTTCCGCCTCGCGCACTCTGCGCCCGAGTTCTTCGAGCGCCTCCTTAAGCGCGGGGGCTATTACAGAAATATTCATAAATCACCGATAAATCTCAAATGTGCGGAGTTTAAAAAGTCCGCAAAATGCAGAGCTTTGCACTAGCCGCCCGAAAATACGGGCGGGTTTAAACTGTCTGAGCCGCGCACAAAACGCAGAGCTTTACGCCGACTGCCACAAACGGGATAAGTCAATCATACCATAAATTGCGGGCGAAATTTGACTGCTTATTCCCGCAAAGTGCGGGAAAGTTTAAACTTTCTGCGCCGCAAAATGCGGAAGTTTTTTAATGGCCGCCGATTAAAATAAAGGGCAACCTTTAATGGGCCGCACGCAAAAACGCGTGTAAGCTAATTCAATTATAGCACAAGCGCAAATGTTTTTTAATTATTTTAACTGCAAAAGTTTTTACAATCGCAAAATAATATGTTATAATTGATTTCGTTTAAATATAAAAAATTTTTTGAAATCGGAAAATTATATGAAGAAGAGTTTGACAATACTTGCTTTGGCGACGGCCTGCGCCGCAGTGCTCGGCGCATCCGGCTGCGCGGCAGCGTCCGTCCGCCTCACCGTCGATTCGTACTGGTATATAGACAGCCACGAGGGCATACAGCCCACCTCCATCGACCCCGAGGACCAGACACCCAGGCGCACTCCCGAGAGCCTTTTATACGAGCTGACTTTTGACGAAGAGAGCGGCGCAAATAAATCTTACCGCGTAGACTACTTCACCGACAGCGAAAACTTTGCCGAGGGTGAGGACGCGCACTACCTGCGCACCGTATTTTACGCCACCACGTTCGACTGGAGCACGGACACCAATGAAGAATACCGCCTTACCGCAGAGCAGGCTGGGCAGCTTGATACTGACGCTCCTCACCTTGAGGGCACAGTTGAAACGGTGTATGTGCTTGAAACGGAGTTTAAGGTGAGCGGAATGTATGTGTTCGGCGGCAAAGATACGGCCGCAAACGCCGAAAACAGCGTAGAGTTCACCGACTATATGAATACCGTGACCTACTTCCGCTCCTCCAGGAACTTCCTCGAGCCGGTATACAGCTACAAGAAAGTGCATACAACCACCCCCCTCACTTTAAATCCCGCGTCAGCAGAAACGATGTGCACGCAGATAGAATATGAATACGAAGTATTCTACAACCTCGACTGCACAGAACTTACCTATAACTATAAAGAGTTCGGCGAAAACGACAGCGAAGCCAACCCGCTGAACGGCAAAGTGAGCGGACTGCATAACTCGGACGCATTCTTCGATAACAACCAGCTGTACACCGCCGTCCGCGGAATGAGCCTTTCTGAAGGTTTCTCCGCAAACATCAGTTTGTTTGTGCCCGAAAATATGGGCGTGATGAAAGTGCGCATTACCGGCGGAGCGCAGGGCGAGCTTAACCCCGAAACAGACAAGGGCATAATAGACGCGCTCGAGGCAAAGTACGGCACGCCTGCCATACCTGAAAAGGACGAAGAGAGCACTGAAGAGACCGAAGGCGAGGAAGTACAGCACAGCTATATTTACTACAACCCCGTATCGATAGCTTCGGCAGACGGCAGGGGTGTTGTGCGCAACGTATGGTACGCAGCCATACCCGACGAAGACAACAACACCTACCGCGCCACAATGCTCTACCTTTCACAACCGCTCAGCTACGGCCTGGGAACCTGGGAATTTACCCTTGCAGAAGTAGAGAGCGTGCTCGGCGATCTCGCTTAAAAGCTATAATATTTAAACTTAAAATTAATTAAAAAAGGCCTCCTTTAGGGTGCTTTTCATAGAGAATAAAAACCCTAACGGAGCAGCGGCGTAGTTAACAGACTATGTCGCTGTTCCGTTGTAGGGAAAATTGTTACAGTGTTTCGGACGGTATCGCGCCCACGCAGTTATAGA
>DVNE01000002.1 GCA_018714625.1 Candidatus Coproplasma excrementigallinarum | reverse complement strand
CCCCCGCGGCTCTGTTTATTGCCTTGATTAAAAGGCAGGGGTGTTTTTGATATTGCTTAAAAACTGTTTTATTGGTTGCTTTCTTTTAAGTGTTTTTTATATTGCTTGAGCGCGGCTCGCTCTTGCATTTTATTAAAGCATTGTTTGCACTGATTGGGGGGCAATGCGGTAAAGTGCGTGATAAAATAATTATAGTTATAATTTGCGGTTAAAATATCGTGTTTTTTTGCCAAAATGGGCAAGAACTGTTTAAAATTCGGCATAAATTGTAAAATTGTTAATAAATTGTTGATAAATCCATTGTTGACTAATCGATTTTTAAGCGTTATAATTGAGCAAAGCGACGAAGATTTCGCTATAAGCGCAATGCGCCAAATAAGGAGGACATATTTATGGCTAAAAGAATTAAAAAGGGAGGAGGAGCGGTAGGTTTTGTGCTCATACTCGTCGCGCTCGCTATGCTCGTGGTGGCGATAGTCGGCGTATGTATAGACTGGATAAGCACAAAAGTGACCGCGGCAGGCTACACGGGCGAGCCTATATTCCAGTCGTTGAGCGAGCTGTTCGATGATTTTAAAGACAGCGATTCTGACATTGCAGGCAAGTTCAAGCTCATGGCAGCGTTTGCTATACTTACGGTAATACTTGCGGGCGGCACGACGGTGTTTGCCGGCATAACAAAGGTACTCGGCTGGAAGCTCTTTAAGTTCCTGCTTGTAGTTATCGCCATCGTCTGCGTAATCTGCGGCGTTGTAAGCATAATAACCACCTATACTTTCTGCGACCAGATGAGCATTTCGGGCGATATTCTGGACTGGATACAGACCGGTTCAAAGACCTCGCCCTACATAGGCGCATGGCTCACGCCGATAGGCGGAGTGCTCTGCGGACTTGTGGGCGTAGGCGTTGCCGTAAAGAGCTGAAATAAATAGTTGTTTACTCCAAAAATATTCTTTTTGACTGAGGCCGCGGCGGACAAAATTTGTCCGCCGCGGCTCTTTTGCGCTCAAAGCAGGCCCGTTTGATTAAAGTTTGTAATGCGCGCACGCTCTGTCTATGCAAATTCCTGCTACAAGGCGCGCTTTAAGACTGTATGCCGCACCAGTCGGTCTGTTTGCCGTTCGTAAAGCGGTTGAGCCTTTGCTGTTTTATATATTCTTGTAACATTGCCTGCCCAACGCCGCCGATATGTATTTTCATTTAAAGTATTCATTTTGGTGCAAAAGTGCCCGTATGTACGCAAAATAAGGGCATTTTCCATTTCTGACCATAATTTTACAAAAAATTTTAAAATAAATGTGTGCCAAACGCTTGACTTATTAATATTATGATATTATCATATGATTAAACATTCATATGGTAGTTGTGTGCAGACACACTACCAGCCAGGGGTGTGCGCAGAATACGGAAAGTATTGGCTGTTTACAGGTGCGCGGAATTTGATGGCCGTGTGCAGGTGCACATAACAAAAAGGAGGTCAGAGATGAAGGAGATATGTCAGACGCCCGAGGAGCACGAAAGCGTTATAAAGGCAGCTATGTCTGCAATGCCATCCGAAGAGGATATAGGCATAATGGCGGCGCGTTTCAAGGCCATAAGCGAGCCTTCGCGCCTTAAAATACTGCTTGCTCTCTCTGCGGGCGAACTCTGCGTAGAGCACATAACAAAGGCGGTGGACGGCAACCAGAGCGCCGTTTCGCACCAGCTCAAAACGCTAAAGGACAACAGAATTATAAAGAGCCGCCGCGTCGGCAAAAATATACTCTATTCGGTAGACGATGAACACATTATGGCTATGATAGAGGCGGCAAAGGAGCATTTGCATCACCATGAATAAGGTATTTAAGGTTGATGGACTGGACTGCGCCTCCTGCGCCGCCGAGCTTGAGGAACTTGTTTCCAGGGTTGAGGGCGTAAAGGATGCCGCCGTGGATTTTATCGGACAGAAAGTGCGCTTTACCTGCTCTTTTGAGGAGCAGGCCGAAAAGGTAAAGGCTGTCTGCAACTCGTTTGAAGATGTAAAGGTGGTTGCAGACCTGAGCTCGGACACGGCTTGCCCTCAGGAAAGCGGGCATGCCCATTGCGGCTGTCACTCACACGGTGAAAAACACAAAGAGGAGCACGCCCATTGCTGTCATTCACACGGCGAGGAGCACAAAGAAGAACACGCCCATTGCGGTTGTCACTCACACGGCGAGGAACACAAGGAGCACGCGCACTGCTGCCATTCGCATAGCGGTAATGATGCCGCCGAGAGCGGAGAGGGAGTGCTGGGCAGGCGCGAGATACAGCTTGAAAATATAGACTGTGCCTCCTGCGCCGCCGAACTCGAGGAGATGATAGGCGGGCTCAAGGGCGTAAGGAACGCTTCCGTGGACTTCATTTCGCAGAAAGTGCGCTTCGACTGTGACGACGACAGTGTGGTGGAGGATGTAAAGAATTGTTGCCGCGGCTTTGAAGAGGTCAGGGTGGTGGAGACAGCGCCCTCCTCCGCCGAAAAGATAAAGATAAAGGGGCTCGACTGCGCAAATTGCGCGCGCGAGCTGGAGGAGCTGCTCAACAAAACAGAGGGAGTCAGTGCCACCGTCGACTTTATGAATATGACGGTAAACCTCAGCGCGAAAAACGCTGCCGCGCGCGAGCGCGCTGTCTATGAAATCACCCACTTCGAAGATGTGGAAATAGTCGGCGAAGAGCATAAAAAACCTGTGGCAAAGGGACTGTTCAGGCAGCACCTGCGCGAGATTGTTTTAATCATAGTATCGGTCGTATTCTTCATACCCGCTCTAGTATTAAATCTTGCGGGCGGCGATATCGGCGTAATAATTTCCTACCCCCTATTTGCCGTCTCCTATCTTTCGGTCGGCTGGGAAGTGCTTGTAAATACCGTCAAGAATGTGGCCAAAGGCCGTGTATTCGACGAAAATTTCCTTATGACGATAGCCTCCGTAGCCGCCATAGTGCTGGGCGTGGTAGAGGGCGACGGCCTGTATGAAGGCGTTGCCGTAATGCTTCTGTACCAGATAGGCGAACTGCTCCAGTCGATTGCGGTAGGTTCTTCGCGCAATTCCATAACCAAACTTATGGACCTCAAGAGCGACAGCGCCACTCTCCTCCGCGACGGACAGCAGATAACGGTCAAGCCCGAAGAGCTTGCAGAGGGCGATATAATACTTATAAAGGCGGGCGAAAAAGTGCCCGTTGACGGCGTAATAGTAAAGGGCGAAAGCGCGCTCGATATGCGCTCTTTAAACGGCGAATCGCTGCCCACGTCGGTCAGCGAGGGGCAGGAGATACTATCGGGCGCAATAAATATCTCTAAGGCGATAGAGGTAAAGGTACTGCGCCGCTACTCCGATTCCGCGGTTGCCAAAATACTCGACCTCGTGGAAAACTCCACGGCAAAAAAGGCAAAGCCCGAAAAGTTCATAACAAAGTTTGCAAAGTACTACACCCCTGCGGTGTGCGCCGCGGCGCTCGTTGTCGCAGCGCTCGTTCCCACCATAATATGCGCCGTAAACGGACTGTTTGTGTGGGCAACTTACGCTGAATGGATTTCAAGGGCGCTCTCCTTCCTCGTAATAAGCTGCCCGTGCGCACTCGTCATATCCGTGCCCCTTTCCTACTTCGGCGGCATAGGACGCGCGGCAAGGTCGGGCATACTCGTAAAGGGCTCTACCTGCCTGGACGAACTCGCAAGGTGTACAGTTGCGGCGTTCGATAAGACGGGCACTATAACCGAAGGTTCGTTCAGAATAATCTCGTCTGACGGCGAAAGGGTGGAACAGCTCGCCGCCGCGGCGGAAAAATACTCCTCTCACCCCATAGCCGTAGCGTTTGAAGGCGTGCAGACGCCATATACAGCGTCCGACGCAGAAGAGATTGCGGGCAGGGGCGTAAAGTGTATGGCGGACGGCAAGGTGCTGCTGTGCGGCAATGCCCGCCTGCTTAAAGAAAACGGCGTTCAGTTTGAGGAAAAGAGCAGCATATACACCGTTGTATATGTGGCATTGGACGGCACATATGTGGGATGTATAGAGATAGGCGACGGCGTAAAGGCGGACGCAAAGCGCGCCATTGCCGAGCTCAAGGCGCAGGGTGTTTCCTACTGCACAATGCTCACGGGCGACAATCCCGCAAGGGCCGAGGCCGTGGCTGCAGAAGTAGGGCTTGACGGCTTCGAGGCAGGCCTGCTTCCCGACGGCAAGCTTAAAAAGGCGGAGGAGCTTAAAGAGCGCGGCAAGCTCATATATGTGGGCGACGGCATAAATGACGCGCCCGTAATGGCGGCGGCGGACTGTGCCGTATCAATGGGCAAGGTCGGTTCGGACGCGGCGATAGAGGCGAGCGACGTTGTGCTGGTAACAGACAATCTCGAGCTTCTGCCCAAGGCAAGGTGCATATCCAGGGGTACGCGCGCCATAGTGTTCCAGAACATAATAGGCTCGCTCGCGGTCAAGTTTGCCGTAATGGTGCTGGGCGTAACGCTCTCTTCGTTCATGCTCATATTTGCTGTGGCGGCAGACGTGGGAGTAATGCTCGTGGCCGTGCTCAACGCAATGCGCACCAAGCTCATAAAGTAAAGCATGACTATTTAAAAGGCATTTCAGTCTGTTTTTAAAGGGTGGCGCCCGCAAAATTTTGCGGGCGCCGCCCTGTTTATACCCGAATTTTGGCGTAAAATATGCACAAATAATTTTTTCGTGCAAAAATATTTCAAATTTTGCAAAAAAAAGATTGTACTTATCGCTCAGGATGTAGTAAAATATTAAACGGATTATAACGCATTCAAAGGAGTTCAAATGGGACTTATAAGCTTTATCCTCGGTTCCGACAGCAGGCAGAGCCTTAAAAAGCTCAACAAGCTTGCCCTCAAAGTAGAGGAGCTGGAACCCAAGTACCAGGCCATGAGCGACGAGGAGCTCAAGGCTCAGACGCGCGTGTTGAAGGAGAGGCTCGCCAAGGGCGAAACCCTCGACGACATAATGTTCGACGCATTCGCCGCCTTAAGGGAGGCAAGCTGGCGCGTTCTTAAAATGAAACATTTCCACGTGCAGATTATGGGCGGCATCTGCCTGCACCAGGGCCGTATCGCAGAGATGCGCACCGGTGAAGGCAAAACGCTCGTATCTACACTTCCCGCATACCTCAACGCCCTCACAGGCAAGGGCGTGCACATAGTCACCGTAAACGATTACCTCGCCCGCCGCGACGCAGAGTGGATGGGCAAAGTGCATAAGTTTATGGGGCTCACAGTCGGCGTTGTCGTTCCCGGAATGGACGACAAGCAGAAAAAAGAGGCCTACGCCTGCGACATAGTCTACGGCACGAACAACGAACTCGGCTTCGACTACCTGCGCGATAACCTCAAAACTTCCATTCCCGCAATGGTTCAGCGCGAGCTCAACTTCTGCATAATCGACGAGGTCGACTCCATTCTGATCGACGAGGCGCGCACCCCTCTTATCATTTCAGGCAGGGGCGGTGAAAGCTCAAAGCTCTACGAGGACGTGGATAAGTTTGTCCGCACCCTTCACGGCGGCTTCGACGACGACAAGAAGGACGCCGAAAAGAATGTGGCAAAGCGCAAGAAGAACGCTTCCGAAGAGGACAAAAAGGCTGAAGAACACCTTGCCGAAGTGCTCAAGGAGATGGAGGACTGGGATTATATCATAGACCGCAAGGAAAAGTCAGTCACCATAACCGAAAAGGGCGGCGACAAGGCCGAAAAATTCTTCGGCGTTGCCAACATTTCAGATATTGAAAACGCCGACCTCAACCACCACATACAGCAGGCGCTCAAGGCGCACGAGCTGTTCAAGCGCGACGAGGACTACATCGTCTCCAACGACGGCGAAATACTCATAGTCGACGAATTCACCGGCCGTCTTATGCACGGCAGGCGCTATTCGGACGGCCTGCACCAGGCAATAGAGGCAAAAGAGCACGTGAAGGTGCGCAACGAAAACAAGACGCACGCCACCGTCACATTCCAGAATTATTTCCGTCTTTACAACAAGCTCTCGGGCATGACGGGTACCGCAAAGACGGAGGAGGCGGAATTCCGCACCATATACTCCCTCGACGTTGTGGAAATACCCACCAACAAGCCCGTTCAGCGTAAAGACTATGCCGATATGATTTATTCCACGGTGGAGGGCAAAAAGCGCGCCATCGTAAACGAAATCGTAGAAAGGCACGCAAAGGGTCAGCCCATACTTATAGGTACGGTAACGGTAGACAAGTCTGAGGAAATCTCCAGACTTCTTCGCCGCAACGGCATAAAGCACAACATCTTAAACGCCAAAAACCACGAACGCGAGGCTGAAATAGTAGCCCAGGCGGGCAGGTACGGCGCCGTGACCATAGCCACCAACATGGCCGGCCGTGGTACCGATATTCTCCTCGGCGGCAACCCCGAATACCTCGCCAAAAAGCGCATGAGGGAGGAGGGCTTCGACCACGATATGATTGAAGTCGCCATCTCCTACGCAGACAGGCAGTTCAGCGAGGAAGAGCAGACCGCGCGCGACCGCTATGCCGAGCTTTACAAAATGTACAAGGCTGAGACGGACGCTGAAAAGGTCAAGGTTATAGAGGCGGGCGGCCTGTGCATAATCGGTACGGAAAGGCACGAAAGCCGCCGTATAGATAACCAGCTCCGCGGCCGTGCAGGCCGACAGGGCGACCCCGGCGTTTCAATATTCTATATCTCGCTCGAGGACGACCTTGCAAAGCGCTTCGGCGGCGAAAGAATAAAGTCAATTTACAATGTGTTCAAGCTGGACGAGGACCAGTGTCTTCAGTCCAAGATGCTCTCGCGCAGCATAGAAAACGCCCAGAAGGCCATCGAAGGCCGCAACTTCGGCATAAGAAAGCGCACGCTGCAGTACGACGAAGTAATGAACGAACAGCGTAAAACCATCTACGGCGAAAGGCTCAAGGTGCTCAAGGGCGAGGACGTGCACGAACAGATGCTCAAGTATATCCCCGACTATGTCGAAAAGGTTGTCAGGGAGACTGTAAACACCGACGCAATGCCCGAAAAGTGGGACGAGAACGAACTGAACGAGGCGCTCAAAGTTAAGGTATATCCCGAAGAGTGCACATTTGAAATCACGCGCGAAATGCTTGAGCGCTGGGACTACGAGGCAGCCATAAAGCGCATCTCCAAAGAGGTAATAAAGTCCTACGAGCAGAAGATAGAAAATATCAGCCGCGAAACACACGGCCAGGTGGACTACCACCAGGTAGAGCGCAACGAACTTCTGCGCAGCGTAGACAGGAACTGGATAGACCATATCGACGCAATGGACCAGCTCCGCAAGGGTATCGGCCTGCGCGGCTACGCCCAGCAGGACCCCGTAATCGCGTACAAGCAGGAGGGCTATGAAATGTTCTCCGAGATGATAGAGCGCGTACAGACGACTACTATTTCAAGGTTGCTCAAGGGCAAGATTATACGCATACGCCCCGGTATGCCCATACCCGGCGCACGCCGTCCCATGCCCCAGGCAGCACCTGCGGCAGGCCTGCCCGCAAACAGCGCCGCAGCGCCCGCTGCCGCTGAAACCGCGCCCGAGAAGGCAGAAGCGCCCGCTACCGCTGAAAGCGTACCCGCAGAAAGCACCGCACAGTCCGCTCAGGCCGAGCCTCAGCCCGCGCCCGAAATGCCCGCGCAGCCGGCAATGCCTTCCGCAAATGCAGGACGCGCGCCCTTTGGCTCAAACCTCTCCATGAGGCCGCAGGAATTTGCACCCAACCCCACCGGCAAGCAGGCTCCGCTTGTAAGGGACAAAAAGAAGGAAGTAGGCCGCAACGACCCCTGCCCCTGCGGAAGCGGCAAAAAATATAAGGATTGCTGCTACTGGAAGGACCACAAGTAAAACATATTGTGCGGCGCGCATAGCGCGCCGCACTAAAAAATATAGCTAAACATCATTTAATAAGGCACATATATCCCCGTTGGATTGGGCATATGTGCGCCTCAATTATGTTTTTGTAAGAATTTTATTGCAGGCAATTTTTTGATTTGTGCGAAAAAAAACCGCACCCTTTTTTGATTGGTATTTATGTTTAAAGCAGACGATTACAGATTAAAGCTCAAAGCCCTCGCCGAGACGCTTGCCGAGGCAAAGTACGCCCTCGATATAGACAATATCGGTGAAAAACTCAAAGAGCTGAAGGCCGAACAGGAAAAGCCCGAGGTGTGGAACGACCTTGAAAAGTCCAAACACATCGGCAGGGAAATTTCGGTTATAGAGGGCAAAATAGCTTCATACAAAAAGGGCGAGGCCGCCCTTAACGACGCGCAGGCCTTCGTTGACCTCATAGAGGAGGCCGACGACGAAAGCCTTATCCCCGAACTTGAAAATATGATAAAGTCTACCGAGACCGACATCGAGGATATGCGCATAAAGGCACTTTTAAAGGGCAAGTACGATGCAAACAACGCCATTTTAAGCCTGCATGCAGGCGCTGGCGGCACCGAGGCGTGCGACTGGACGCAGATGCTCTACCGTATGTACCTGCGCTATTGCGAAAAGTCAGGCTTCAAGGTGACCGAACTCGACCGCGAAGACGGCGACGAGGCAGGCATAAAGAGCGTAAGCTTCAAGGTGGAGGGCGAAAACGCCTACGGCTTTTTAAAGGCAGAAAAGGGCGTACACCGACTGGTGCGTATCTCCCCGTTCGACAGCAACAAGCGCCGCCACACCTCGTTTGCCTCGCTTGAGGTAATGCCCGAAGTCGACGACGAGGGAGAGGTTGAAATCCGCGACGAAGATATAAGGATAGACGTATATCGTTCCTCAGGCGCGGGCGGACAGAAGGTAAACAAGACGGAGACGGCAATAAGAATAACGCACTTCCCCACGGGCATAGTCGTTACCTGCCAGAACGAGCGCAGTCAGCTCCAGAATAAGGCCATGGCGTTCCAGTATCTGCGCGCCAAACTGCTGGAGAGGCAGATAGCCGAGCGCGAGGCCGCCGACGCCGAAATCAAGGGCGAAATCAAAAAGATAGAGTGGGGCAGCCAGATACGCTCCTACGTATTCTGCCCGTACACCCTTGTAAAAGACCACCGCACGGGCTATGAAATGACGGATATTCAGGCGGTGATGGACGGCGATATTCAGGGCTTTATTATAGACTACCTCAAAAAGGCGGGCTGATATTGCCCTCTTGCGTGCGTATAGCACGGCGTGAATTGCTTTTCGTGAGCCGACTGTGCGCGCAATATGGCTTAAAATCCTGATTGGTACGGCAGTATGCCGCAAATATCTTTGCGTGCAGCGATAAAAGCTCGCGCTTCGGCGGCAAAAATTTACGCGGCAGTATGTTGCGACCAATGCAATTTGTGCGGCAATATGCCGCAGGCAATGGTTTTGTAAAGTTTATCTGCGGGCGCTTTGGCGCAGTTGCAGATTGTATATTTGTAGCGGAGGCAAAATTTTATGGCTGAAAATTTAACTTTAAAGGAAAAGTGCATAAGGCTTTCGCAGTGCATACTTTCTTTCGGCACGGGCATAAACGGCAGGAGGAGCGCGCAGATTGTATTCACGCAGCTCACGGAACTTTCTGCCGACCTCGGTGCGGGCGTGCGTGCAATGGACTACTTCCCCGCCCGCAGTATGCGTACCCGCCACTGCGAGGAGCTTGTGGTGGCCGCGCACAAGGCGATATTCCTGCTCAACCTTGCCTTGAGGGAGTTGCTCTTCCCCAAAAAGGCCATAGCCGCGGCGCTTAACCTGGCTGTGGGAATAGCCGACGATGTGGACGCAATGCTCGCCGCCTATGCGTGCGGAGCTACCCCCGCGGCTGTGGCGCCTGCCGCCCCTGCCAAGCCTGTCGAAACAAAGGCGGAAGAAGTGACTGCCGACCCCGACGGGTTCGACGCCGCTTACGACGGCACTCTTTAATGACATAGTGCGGGTACAAATGGCTGTGTTTGCCGCAGGTCTTTCCGTGCGGCAGATTTCGTGCGCCTAAGTATCCTATCGCGCGCCGTATGCCGCGGTTTTTTACCTCGTTTACATTAACGCGGCGCTCTGCGCCGCTTTTACTTTTATTTGACGTCAGAGTCTATAACTTTGATTGCGCCGCTTTTACTTTTTATGTAGCAGTCGGCGTTTGCGCTTTATTACTCCGATTTTACTTTTATATAGCTGGCGGGATAGTGCGTTTTTATATAGTTATACTGGAAGGGATTAATACGAACCCGATTTAAAGCAAAAATCTGAAGGCATCTGCATTGTTAAAGTCCTTGAACGTGCCACCGGGCACGCTCTGCGGCCTTTGCCTTGTATCTGCCGCTATCTTTTTGCTTTAAATTGCTATGCACCATTAAAGCGCGTATTTTGCGGTGAATTGGCGCGACCGACGAAGCAGCAATACCCACTGTGGTATTGCAATGAGGATTGAGGGACAAGGCACGCAAAAGTCGCCTTTAATGGCGGGTTTGTTTTATTCCCTTACAGTATGGACTTATCGCGTTCAGTAACAAAATATTTCAAATAGTTATTATGTACAGTAAACAGACTTTTACAGTAAAAGAAAATCCCGTCATTCTCGGCATAGAGTCGAGCTGTGACGAAACGGCCTGCGCCATACTCCGCGGCAGGAAAATACTCTCTAACCGCATAATCTCTTCGGCGACGGAGCAGGCAAAGTATGGCGGTGTAGTGCCGGAAATCGCCTCGCGCATGCACACAGAGGCGGTGGACGAGGTAGTCCGCCAGGCGCTTTCAGACGCGGCCATAAGTTTGGACGAGGTGGACTGCGTTGCTGCAACCTACGGCGCGGGACTTCTGGGCGCACTGCTTGTGGGGCTGTCTTTCGGCAAGGCGCTCGCCTATTCGCTGAATGTACCATTCGTGGCGGTTAACCATATCCGTGGCCACATTGCCGCGGCCTATCTCGACAGACCTGATTTGCAGCCGCCGTTTGTTACCTTGCTTGCAAGCGGCGGACATACGGCCATACTGCACACAAAGTCGCTCACCGAGTTCGAAGTGCTGGCATCCACCTCGGACGACGCCGCAGGCGAGGCGTTTGATAAGTGCGCGCGCGTACTTGGTCTGCCCTATCCTGGTGGCCCTTCGGTACAAAAACTTGCCGCGCAGGGCAAACCTACGGTAAATCTTCCCTCGGCGCTCGTTAAAAATTCGACCTCGCTGCGCTTTTCGTACAGCGGGCTCAAGACGGCGGTTATAAACTGTGTGCATAACGCCTCCCAGCGCGGTGAGGAGCTGAATTTTGCCGATGTGGCGGCCTCGTTCCAGCGTGCGGCGATAGACCCGCTCGTTAAAAAGACGGTGGAGTGCGCCCTGGCTTGCGGCGTCAGTACGGTTACCGCAGGCGGCGGTGTAATCGCCAACGACTATCTGCGCACCACGCTCACCGAAAGCTGTAAAAAGGCGGGGCTCAGCCTCGTTCTGCCCGAAAAGAAGTTCTGTACCGATAACGCCGCAATGATAGCTTCAGAGGGGCTGAACAGGTATCTCGCGGGCGACTTTGCGCCGCTCAATACCAACGCCGCCGCGGCCATTCCGCTGAAGCAGCTTTAAACTGCATGATTTGTAAGGGCGTATAATATGCGAGTGTTTTATTAAAGAGTAAACAAGCTCCGCTCAGGCTGGTATTAAAAGTAAGTGCCGCCGCGCGCAAAACTGCGCGCGGCGGCACTTTTTTGTATATGTGTCGGCACTTTTCATTTTTTTTATGTGTGTGTCGGCATTTCCTTTTTTTCTGTTGCTCATAACCTGCACTTTCAGCACGGCAGAAGTTAAACGGTTTTTAGCCGTGCTTAAAATAGTGTTAGTCATTATGTTTTAAATAAGTTATGGCGATGCGTTAAAACTCAAAAACGGCAGAAATTTCGCAGGCTGCAAAATTTTTTCTCTATGCTCATAAATCCTATTGACAAAATAGGAATTACTTTCTATAATAATATCATACTAAATAAGTAGGATTTAACGGCGTATGTGTTCGGCCCTGCCGCAAAGGCGGGTAAGGCGCTTGCGCCGACCTGATAAAAGGAAGCACACAATTGGAAAATAAAAGAATGGTATACGCGGATAACGCGGCTACAACTAAAATGAGCAAAACGGCGGTGGAGGCAATGCTGCCCTACCTTTCGGAATACTACGGCAACCCTTCGTCGCTGTATGCCTTCGGTCAGCGTGCCAAAGAGGCGCTTGAGGCCGCCCGTGCGGACATGGCCGCCTGCCTCGGCGCTCAGCCCAACGAAATTTACTTCACTTCCTGCGGAAGCGAAAGCGATAACCAGGCAATACGCTCATGCGCCCACCTCGGCGCTCTCAAGGGCAAAAAACACATAATCTCTACGGCGTTCGAGCATCACGCCGTGCTCCACACTCTCAAAAGACTGGAAAAAGAGGAGGGGTTTGAAGTTACCCTGCTCGACGTCCATTCAAACGGCGTCGTAACTCCCGAAGAGGTAAAGGCGGCTATCCGTCCCGATACCTGCCTCGTCACAATAATGTATGCCAACAACGAAATCGGCACAGTTCAGCCGATAAAGGAGATTGGCGAAGTCTGCCGCGCGGCGGGCGTCACCTTCCATACCGACGCCGTCCAGGCCGTCGGCCATATCCCCGTCAACGTTGCCGAACAGAATATAGATATGCTCTCGCTCTCGGCGCATAAGTTCCACGGTCCAAAGGGCGTGGGTGCGCTCTATTGCCGCAAGAACATAAGACTGCTGCCCTTTATAGACGGCGGCGCTCAGGAACGCGGCAAGCGTGCGGGCACGGAAAACGTTGCGGAGATAGTGGCAATGGCCGCCGCTCTCAAAGAGGCGTGCAAAAACATGGCCTCCAACAGCGCAAAAGTTACCGCCCTGCGCGATAAAATTATTGCAGAGCTTGTAAAAATACCCCATTCAAAGCTCAATGGCGATATGGCGCACCACCTTCCCGGCACTATAAATATGTGTTTCGAGGGCATAGAGGGCGAGGGGCTTTTGCTCCACCTCGACGATATGGGCGTGTGCGCGTCGTCAGGTTCGGCCTGCACCTCGGGTTCGCTCGACCCTTCGCACGTGCTGCTTGCAATAGGTCTCCCTCACGAGGTTGCGCACGGTTCGCTCAGACTCAGCCTTTCGGAGTACAACACCGAAGAGGATGCCGATGTAATTATAAAGGCCGTGCCCGAAGTTGTGGAGTATTTAAGGAATATGTCGCCCGTCTGGAAAGAGATGGTTCGCGGCGAAAAGCCCTTCCTGCTTTAATTTGCAGACGGCCTGCCGATTAAGTGGCGCAAAAACCTCATAGGTTACCGTGAGCCCGCTCAATAAGCAGTTAAAGCCTGCAAATGCGCAGGTTCAATACAAAGATAAAAGCGTGCGGCTTAGGCCGCGCAATCACGTAAAAGATAAAAAGACGCGGCAATATGCCGCAACTATTACTGTTTTATACCAAAAATACACTATCGGCGGCGTTATATATTCTGGGCAAAAAGTCCGCAAGTCTGCCGCAAATTACATCAAAAGTAAAGTTTAAAGGAGAAAATTATGGCTTTATACAGTGAAAAGGTTATGGACCATTTTCGCAATCCCCGCAATGTAGGCGAAATTCCCGATGCCGACGGCGTGGGCGAAGTGGGCAATGCCCGCTGCGGAGATATAATGAAGATATATCTCAAAATCAAAGACGGCATAATAGAGGACGTAAAGTTCAATACATTCGGCTGCGGCAGCGCAATCGCGTCCAGCTCTATGGCTACCGAGCTTATAAAGGGCAAGCCCCTCTCCGAGGCGCTCACCCTCACCAACAAGGCCGTTGCTGAGGCGCTGGACGGGCTTCCCGCTCACAAAATGCACTGCTCCGTGCTCGCTGAAGAGGCAATCCGCGCCGCAATCAAGGACTACTACGAGAGGCACGGCATAGCCTACGATAAGTCGCAGTTCCCCGAACCCGACGAAGACAAAGAAATTCACGAAGAAAATTAATTTTTGGTTTGAAGGGCGCGGCGCGCAAATTTTTTGCGCGCCGCGCCCGAAGTTTTAAGTTGTGCGTTTTTGTTCTCTTTTTGGTCTTATGTTGAAAAAATCGCACAAAGTTCTTGAATTTCCACATTTCTTGACAGTTCAACCATTTTTTTATTATAATATACTTATGAATGAAAAATTTTCGCGCTCTGAAGCCTTCTTCGGGCGGGAGGCAATGCAAAAACTCCGTGCCTCAAGGGTGGCGCTCTTCGGCATCGGCGGCGTCGGCGGCTGGTGTGCCGAGGCGCTTGCCCGAAGCGGCGTAGGTGCAATCGACCTGTATGACGGCGACGTCGTTTCGCCGTCCAATATAAACAGGCAGATAGTTGCCCTCCATTCAACGCTCGGCAGGCAGAAAGCCGAGGTTATGGCCGAAAGAGTGCGCGATATAAACGCCGCGTGCGATGTGCGCGCTGTGTGCCTTTTTTATGACGAAAGTACGGCTGACGCCGTGGATTTTTCCGTTTACGACTATGTCATCGACGCGATAGACACCGTCACTTCCAAGGTGCTTATAATCTCACGCTGCAAAGAGGCGGGCACGCCGGTAATCTCCTGCATGGGCACGGGCAACAAGACGGATATTTCCTCGTTCCGTGTGGCGGATATTTCGCAAACTTCCGTTTGTCCGCTTGCAAGGGCGGTGCGCACGCTGCTGCGCAAAAAGGGCATTACAAGCGGCGTAAAGGCGGTATTTTCCACCGAAAAACCTGCCGCTGTTATAGTTGAAGATGGCGTTTTGTCGCGGCATATTCCCGCGTCAAATGCGTTTGCACCTGCTGCCGCAGGGCTTATGCTCGCACGCGAGACCGTGCTTGACCTTATTAAGACTGATGATTGAAAGCGATAATAAAGCGGCGTGGGTAGAGCGCTCTATAATAACTAAATTCCGCAAAACTGTGTGGGCGCCCTTTCTGGAGGCGTTAAAGCAGTACAAGCTTATCTCCGCGGGCGATAAAGTTGCTGTGTGCGTTTCAGGTGGCAAGGATTCAATGCTGCTTGCAAAGCTCTTTCAGGAGCTTCAAAAGCACTCCGACTACCAATTCGGCGTAGAATATATCTGCATGAACCCCGGATATAATGCCGAAAACCTTCAGCGCATAAAGGACAATGCCGCTCTTTTAAATGTTCCGTTAAAGTTTTTCAGCTCGGACGTGTTCGAGGCGGCAAACCTGGTCGGCGGCGATTCTCCCTGCTATATGTGCGCGCGAATGAGGCGCGGCTGTCTGTATGCAAAGGCTAAGGAGCTGGGCTGCAACAAGATAGCGCTCGGCCATCACCGCAGCGACGTGATAGAAACTACGCTTATGGGTATGTTCTACGGCGGCCAGATTCAGGGCATGATGCCCCGCATAAAGAGCGCCAACTTCGAGGGTATGGAGCTGATACGTCCCATGTATTGCATCTCTGAAGAGGATATAGAGCACTGGCGTGACTATAACGGTCTTGAATTTATAGCATGCGCTTGCAGCTTTACACAAAAGCTTGCGCAGAGCGGCCAGGCGCGCTCTGTACGCCAGGAGATGAAGGAGCTCATAAAGGAGCTTAAAAAGCGCAATCCAGACGTTGAAAAGAGCATATTCAAAAGCCTGCACAACGTGCAGCTCGATACGCTCGTGGAATACAAGACGGGCAAGGAACGCCACAGCTTTTTGGAGAAGTTTGAAAAATAAGCGGCGCGGGCGCAGAGCGGCGCGCAGAGCAATATATTTTACGACCCCTAGCGGTACATAAAACGGCGCTATAAAATAGCCGCGGCGCATTTTAAAGGTAAAAAGCGGCGCGGCAGAGCCTGCCATATGTAAAAAGGGCGGCACATATGCCGCAAATAACGCGGAATTCCCGCTGAAGGTCAGCCTTTGGCGTGAAAATAATTTTTAAGGAGAACAAAACAATGTCTTATCCCGTAACTGTACTCGAAAGTGGCAAGATCCAGATCGGCGGTTGGGTTTATACCGTAAAAGAACTCAAAGCAAGCTGGAAGCTCACTTACGACATGGGCAACATGGAAGTAGTCGTAAACGTTCCCAAGGCAACTGCTGCGAACATCGACGAGCTTCAGGCAAAACTGCAGGAAAAGTTCTGATTTATGAATTACTGCAAAACTTAGCGGCGGCGCGCAAAAATTTGCGCGCCGCCGCTTCTTTTATATAATTTATTCCTTGATATAATATTTTCTTGTGTGCCGCCTCTTTATCTCTTGTATGCCGCCGTTTTGCATAGTTTTTCTTTTGCGCTTTTTATATTTTGTTTGCTGCGCTTTTATAATATAGTTTTTCCGCGCACACAAAACGCCGCGCATAAAGTGTGTTAAAGCTATGCAAAGAGTGCAATGTCGTGCGTATTTTGCTCCTTCCGCGCGATGTTTAAATAAACCTGCCTTAAATCCGTTGACAACGCGCCGCCGCGGGTGGTATTATCTTTATAATAAACAAGCATAAAATTTATGGCGAATGCGAGGTGCACCGTGAAAGACTGCCCTACTGCAATAGTTTTATACGCGATGATGTGCCGTTGTATGCTCTGCCGTACAGCGGAATAATGTCGTGCGTTGAATTTTGCCTAAAAATTTGCTTAAAACTGTTTAAAGCGACAGGCGCGTTCAACAAAAAACGCGTCTGTTTTTTTATACACCACACCCCAGCCGCCATATGTGCGGCGCGTTAAAAAAATTTAAAGGAGCAAGCATTATGCAGAACAATAAATACAGATTTGAAACTCTTGCCATACACGCAGGTCAGGAACAGCCCGACCCCGCAACAGGCGCACGCGCCGTACCCATATACATGACGACTTCCTACGTTTTTGAAAACAGCGCGCAGGCCGCCGCTCGCTTTGACCTGAAAGAGGGGGGCGACATCTACACCCGACTTTCCAACCCCACTACCGACGTGCTTGAAAAGCGCGTTGCCGCGCTCGAAGGCGGCGTTGCCGCTCTGGCGGTGGCGAGCGGCTCGGCGGCCATAACCTACGCCGTGCAGAACATTGCAACCTGCGGCGATCACGTCGTAGCGGCAAGCAACCTCTACGGCGGCACGCACAACCTCTTTGCCGTCACCCTTCCCGAGCAGGGCATAACAACAACTTTTGTCGACCAGACCGACCCCGAGAATTTCCGCAAAGCCATTCGCCCCAACACAAAACTCATATACGCCGAAAGCATGGGCAACCCCAACTCCGACCTCATTGACATGGAGGCCATAGCGGCAATCGCGCACGAAAACGGCATACCTTTTATTGTGGACTCCACTTTCGCCACGCCCTATCTTATAAGGCCGCTCGAGCACGGTGCAGACATAGTCGTGCACTCGGCAACAAAGTTCATGGGCGGCCACGGCACGGCTATGGGCGGAATAGTGGTGGACGGCGGCAAATTCGACTGGAACGCCTCGGGCAAGTTCCCCGGCCTTACCAAGCCCAATCCCGCATACCACGGCATAGTGTTCACCGAAGTGGGCGGCAGTGCGGCGTATATACTCAAAATGCGCTCCACGCTTCTGCGCGACCAGGGCGCGGTAATCTCACCATTCAACTCTTTCCTCATTCTCCAGGGACTGGAGACGCTGCCCCTCAGGGTGGAGAGGCACGTTGAAAACGCCCTCAAGGTGGTGGACTTCTTAAAAAACTGCCCCAAGGTGGAAAAGGTAAATCACCCCTCGCTCGCAACGGTGCGCGCGGCTGAGCTCTACAAAAAGTACCTGCCTTGCGGCGGCGGCTCTATATTCACATTCGATATAAAGGGCGGCAGGCAGAACGCAGTAAAATTCTCTGAAAGTTTAAAGCTGTTTTCACTGCTCGCAAACGTGGCGGACGTAAAATCGCTTGTAATTCACCCTGCGTCCACAACCCATTCCCAGCTCGACGAAGAGGGGCTCAGGGCGGGCGGAATTTCCTCCGCTACTATACGCCTTTCCATAGGCACCGAGCACATAGACGACATTTTAGCCGATTTAAAGCAGGCGTTTGACGCCATTGATTAAGCCATATCCAGGGGGCAATTTATATGATATACGAAAATATTACTTCATTGATTGGAAATACGCCGCTTCTGCGGCTTTCGAGGTACGCCAGGGCGCGCGGCCTTAAAGCCGAGATAATAGCCAAGCTCGAATACCTCAATCCCGCAGGCTCCATCAAGGACAGAGTTGCGCTCGGAATGGTGCTCGATGCCGAGGAGCGCGGCCTTTTGCAGCCGGGCGGAACGATAATAGAGCCTACATCGGGCAATACCGGCATAGGCCTTGCGCTCGTTGCGGCAGCGCGCGGATACAGACTTATTCTCACCATGCCAGAAACCATGAGCGAGGAGAGGCGCAGGCTTATAAAGGCGTACGGCGCAGAGATAGTGCTTACCAGCGGCGCAGATGGCATGAGCGGCGCAATAAAGAAGGCGGAGGAGCTTAAAAACTCTATTCCGGGCAGCATAGTAGCGGGTCAATTTGTAAATCCCGCCAATCCGCTCACGCACGAGCGTACCACCGCGCAGGAAATTCTGCGTGACGCGGGCAAGGTGGATATATTTGTTGCAGGCGTGGGCACAGGCGGCACAATAACGGGCGTCGGCCACGTTTTAAGGGCGCATATGCCCGATATTAAGATATATGCGGTAGAGCCCTACGGCTCGCCCGTACTCTCGGGCGGCAAGGCGGGCGCACACAACCTTCAGGGCATAGGCGCGGGGTTTGTGCCCGAGGCGCTCGATACAAAGGTGTACGACGGCGTAATAACCGTAAAAGAAGAGCAGGCCTATGAAGAGGGCAAGCTGCTTGCCCGCACCGAGGCCTTCCTTACGGGCATAACCTCAGGTGCGGCGCTGTATGCCGCACGCACTCTCGCCGAAAAAGAAGAGAATGCCGGCAAGCGCATACTCGTCATTCTGCCCGACAGCGGCGACAGATACCTTTCAACTCCGCTCTACGAATAAGCCGCGCGGCTATATGGTGCGTGCTTGCGCCTTGGCGCGAATTTTTGAATTGGCGTGGCAGTATGCCGAAAATAACGCGGTTTTTGTCTGCCAGAGAGCGCACTGCGCATTTTTGAATTGGTACGGCAGTATGCCGTGATTAACACACTTTTCAGGTAAAAAGATATGAAGATAACGGATATAATAAAAAGTAAGAGTGCGGTGCTCTCCTTTGAGGTGTTTCCGCCAAAGACGGACGATAAGTTTGAAAGCGTGGCTGAGGCGGTTGATAAAATTGCCGCACTGAAGCCCGACTTTATGAGCGTGACTTACGGCGCGGGCGGAGGCACTTCAGAATATACCGTAAAAATCTCCCGCCACATAAAGCAGTTGGGCGTAAATTCCGTTGCTCACCTCTCCTGCATCTCTTCAACGCGCAGAGATGTGCAGGATAAGCTTTTACAGCTTAAGGAGGCGGGCATAGAAAATATACTCGCCCTCCGCGGCGACATTCCAAAGGACTTTGAAGGCAACCTTGAATACAGCTATGCGAGCGAACTGGTCGCCGAAATAAAAAAATTCGGCGGGTTCTGCATCGGGGGCGCCTGCTACCCGGAAGGTCATCCCGAATCGGAAACCCTCTATTCGGACATTCAAAATCTTAAACGCAAGGTGGACGCGGGCTGCGACTACCTCACCACGCAGATGTTTTTCGATAACGACCTCTTCTATTCCTTCCTTGCAAAGTGCTATTCGGCGGGCATAACCGTGCCTATAATTCCGGGCATAATGCCCATAACTCGCGCCGCTCAGGCAAGGCGCACGATAGCGCTTTCAGGCTCGCCGCTTCCCGCAAAGTTTAGGCGGGTATTGGACCGCTTCGGCGACAACCCCGACGCAATGCGCCAGGCGGGCGTCGCATACGCAACAGAGCAGATAATCGACCTGTATGCCAACGGCATAAAGGCGGTGCACGTCTATTCAATGAACAAGCCCGAAGTGGCTGCGGCAATACGCGCCAACCTCTCAAGCATTATATGAGCGAACTTTTATACGGCAAGATGGAAAAGCTTGATATTAAAGAGACGCTCCGCTATCTCGGCTACGCGGGAGTTAAGAGCGCCGAGGGCGCGGAGGAGCTGATTGCCGAGTGTGAACGGCTCATTCTGCCCGTACTCTCGCCTGCGGCCGTCTACGACGTATTCCCCATATCCTTTGGCGGAGGGAATAAAATTGACCTCGGCTATGCCGAAGTCGAAAGCAATTCCCTTTTGAGGAACCTGACGGGCTGTAAAATGGCGGCGCTGTTTGCCGCAACCGTCGGGCCCGGCACGGACAGGCTGATTGTAAAATATAACAAGCTCTCGCCCGCGCGCGCCGTTGTCCTCCAGGCAATGGGTGCGGCCGCCGTAGAGCAGTGGTGCGACGAGGTAAACGCAATCATAACGCAAAAATACGGCAAGACGCGTCCCCGTTTTTCGTGCGGGTATGGCGACCTGCCGCTCGCCCTCCAGCGCAAAATTTTTCCCGCACTCTCCGTGACCCAAAAAATAGGCATTACCCTTACCGACGGCGACCTTATGATACCTTCCAAATCGGTGACGGCGATAGTGGGCATACTCGGCTGAATTTTTGTAGTCTGCACGGCGGTGAAATCTTGCCGTGCAATAAATTATCTCAATGAGGTGCGGCGTGCGCCGTATATAAAATAGTACATTAATACGACGCGGCGCTTATATATGTTTTTTTAACGCGTCGCAGTGCGCTGTATATAATTCTGAATTGAGTGCGCCGAAAGTGCGGCGCTGTGTATAAAATATGGATTTTTTAACGCTTTTAAAGAATAAAATTGTATTGCTTGACGGTGCAATGGGTACTCAGCTCCAGAGCCTGGGGCTCAGGCTCGGCGAACTGCCCGAGCGCCGCAACCTCACCGACCCCGCCACGAT
This sequence comes from Candidatus Coproplasma excrementigallinarum, assembly GCA_018714625.1. Lineage (GTDB taxonomy): Bacteria > Bacillota > Clostridia > Christensenellales > Borkfalkiaceae > Coproplasma > Coproplasma excrementigallinarum. The sequence goes on along the minus strand of DVNE01000002.1, from coordinate 8,553 downwards.
TGCGGACATTCACCGCGCCTATTTCCTTGCGGGTGCAGACGTCGCGTACACCAACACTTTCGGCGCAAACTCGCTCAAGCTGGGCGAGGACGTGGAGGAGGTCGTTGCGGCGGGCGTGCGCTGTGCAAAAGAGGGCGCGCAGGGGCTTGAAAACAAGTTTGTGGCGCTGGACGTGGGGCCGACGGGTAAACTTTTAAAGCCGCTCGGCGACCTCGACTTTGAGGACGCGGTAAAAATCTTCGGCCGCACGATTGCCGCAGGCGTCAGGGCGGGGGTCGACCTCATAGCCATAGAGACCATGAACGACCTTTACGAGCTCAAGGCGGCGGTACTCGCCGCAAAGGAGTACGGCGAAGGTCTGCCCATAATTGCCACCTGCGTATTCGGCGAAGACGGCAAGATGATGACGGGCGCTTCGCCCGAGGCGGTAGTCGCCCTGCTCGAAGGTATGGGAGTGGCGGCGCTCGGCCTCAACTGTTCGCTCGGCCCTGAAGAGATGCTGCCCATAGCACGCCGTTTTTTAAAGTGCGCCTCGGTGCCGGTGATAGTCAAGCCGAACGCAGGTCTGCCGCATGAAGAGAACGGTCGCACAGTGTATTCCGTCGGCGCGGAACAGTTTGCTCTTGCCATAAAGACTGCGGTAAAAGAGGGCGTGCGCGTAGTCGGCGGCTGCTGCGGAACTACGCCGCAGTATATATCGGCAATAAAGGAGGAAGTGGAGGGTCTGCGCCCCCTGCCACTCACGCAAAAAAATCTTACCGTCGTGTGTTCCTATACGGACGCCGTGTACTTCGGCGGCGCGCCCGTACTTATCGGCGAAAGAATAAATCCCACGGGCAAAAAGCGGCTCAAGCAGGCGCTAAAAGAGGGCGATATGGCGTATATCCTCTCCGAGGCCGTCTCCCAGGAGGAGCGCGGCGCGCACATACTGGACGTCAACGTCGGCCTGCCCGAACTGGACGAGCCCGCCGTGCTTGCGCGGGCTGTGTGCGAAATACAGTCGGTGTGTAGCCTGCCTCTGCAGATAGATACCTCCGACCCCGTTGCAATGGAGCGCGCAATGCGCATATACAATGGCAAGCCGCTCGTAAATTCTGTCAGCGGCAAAAAAGAGGTGATGGACGCCGTGTTCCCGCTCGTAAAAAAGTACGGCGGCACGGTGATTGCGCTCACGCTGGACGAGGAGGGCATTCCTTCCGCAGCCGAGGGCAGAATAAGAATTGCACATCGTATTCTTGAAGAGGCGGCAAAGTACGGCATAGGCAAAAACGACATCATCTTCGATACGCTTGCAATGGCGGTCTCGGCGGACAGCGGCGCGGCGCGCGCGGCAACAGATGCCCTGCGTTATTTGCGGCATACTATGGGGGTAAATACCTCCTTAGGCGTTTCCAACATATCGTTCGGACTGCCCAACCGCGACTTTATAAACGGCACTTTCTTTGCAATGGCGCTGGCAAGCGGGCTTTCGGCGGCGATATTTAACTCCAACTCGCAGGAGATGATAAAAACTTATAAAAGTTTCTGCGCACTCTACGGCTATGATACAGGCTGCCTCAACTATATAGAGTATGCACAGTCCGTTCAATCGAGCATAGTATCCGCCGCACAGAGCGATAAAGCGCAAACTTCAGAGGGAAAGGGACTGGGCTACTGCATAGAGCGCGGCCTCAAAGGCGAGGCGGAGGAGGCGGCAAGGCAGCTCATAAAGGAGTATGCCCCGCTCGATATAATCAATCAGCACATAATACCCGCGCTCGACGTCGTGGGGCAGAGGTTTGAAAACAAAACGCTGTTTTTGCCGCAGCTTTTAATGAGCGCGGAGGCGGCCTCGGGCGCTTTTGAGGTCATAAAGACGGCGTTCGGCAACAACGGCAACTCTAAAAAACTCAGAATTGTCATTGCCACGGTCAGGGGAGACATTCACGATATAGGCAAAAATATTGTAAAAACGCTTCTGCAGAACTACGGTTTCAACGTCTATGACCTCGGCAAGGACGTGCCTGCCTCGGCAATAGTCAGCAAGGCCATTGAAGTGGGCGCGCAGGTTGTGGGGCTCTCTGCGCTTATGACAACTACCGTGGCGTCTATGCGCGACACTATAGCGCTTTTAAATAAGGAATATCCCGCTTGCCGCACGCTTGTAGGCGGAGCGGTACTCAACCCCGAGTATGCCGCAATGATAGGAGCTACCAAGTACGCAAAGGACGCAATGGAATCCGTGCGCTACTGCGAGGAAGTCGAGGCCGAGCTTTTCGGCGTTAATTAAAGCATATATGCCGCTCAATTTAAATAGTCGGAACACTTATATAAAAGCAGGCGCGGGCAGAATGCCCGCGCCTGCTGTAAAGTATGCAATAATATATCGTAAAAATTATCTGTGCATTTTCTGTTTTGTGCGCGCCTTAAATGCGGGCACGGCATAGTGCGTTATGCAGTCTGCAGCTATGACTACAGCAGAGAAGAATACCAGCCCTGCGGCTATGAATATGGCGCAGTTCATAAAAAATTCTTCGGGCATTACCCTTATAATTTCGTCGGTGGAGGGATTGAACATCCAGTTATCCTTCCCCGGGAAGAATATGGCGTGGAAAATTTCAAACGCTCTGTCAAAATCGATGCTCACTATGCCTGCAAGCACTACGGGTATAACTATCGCCGCAACTGCCGTCCACGAGGCAACCGAAAGTCTTGCCGCACGCCCTATTTTTATGACCTTTGTAAAGTGCAGAACAATAGTGGCCGCAACTATGCCAAAGCTTACGCCTGCAAGCACAAGGTCGAGTATAAACAGCCCCTTGCAGTCGGCAAAGTGCGCCGCACCCTCCTCAGAAAAGGCGAACACCCCCGCGCCGAACTCCCGCCCGGGCAGAAGCAGATAGTCGAGTATCTCGTCGTAGGCCGCCTTTATCTCGGCGTAGGTGTGCCCGCTCGCCTCTTCAAGGTTGAGCGTGTTTATCTGAATTTAGTAAAACCATCTGTTAACTATCGGCAGGCTGATTGCAAACGAAATCAGAAATACAAACAGCGCGGCGGCAAAAATCACATTTACCGTGATGTTGACCGCCCTGCCCGCCTTTATACTCTGTCCGTTTTCTGCCTTTATTTTATCCGATTTGCCGTCCATCTTCTCTCCTGAATATTTTTTTGAAAAATTCCTTCGGTCTGCACGCAGACAGCGCTATAAGTATCTGCGATGGCATATAAAATACCCATATAAGAATATTTACCGCGTACAGCCCCGCGGCAGAAAGCTCAAGTCCGACCTCTCCCGCGGAGTTGAGGCCTACGCATATGTCGCACCCCGCAAACAGCAACAGCCCTGCAAAAAATAAAATGTTTGCAAGTCCACTTTTAATCATAATAAGTGCCTCTGCAGCGTTGAATATAAGGTTGGTGAAGTAGAACGCGGCAAGCACTAAAAGCGCATCCCACTCAAACGGCACGACTATGCCGATAACTGCCGCCGCGCACACAATAACGCGCAGCGGAAGGCTGATTGCAAGGTATTTTAAATCCCTGCGCATAAGCTGTATGCGTACGCAGTAGGTCACCTGCGCCGCCGCAAAAAAGCACAGCGAAAGGGGGTAGTTGGTGTTCAGAAGCACCATAACGTAGTCTGCGCACGTGGTAAAAATCAGCGCAAGCACCGTTAAAATGCCGTCAACCGAGGCAAAATTTTTAAAGTTGCACAGCGCAAACACAAGGCACAGCGGCACAATGCAGAATTCGGGTATGCGTACGTCGGAATACCTGCGCATTGCGTTGAGCGCTATCAGCGCGGCAAACAAAGCTGCCGCCGCTGCGGCAAGTATTATGTTGAGTACGGCTGCCGCCGTTCGTCTTGCAGTCATAATTCAATTTTAAATCAACGCCCTGCAAAAAGCAAGCAAAAGTAAAGGGATTGCCCTCTTTATGCGCCGCTCCGCGCAAGGTGAAGGCGTAAACTACAAAATTTTGCATTTTTTTTGCAAAGCTGTGCATACTTTTTTACTTCCGCGCATTATAATATATTTGTAAGCGGAGGGAAATCTGCTTAAAATATCCTTGTTAAGGCACGGCAAAGTGCCGATGAGGGGGAAGCATTGGTCCGCATTAAAGCGCTGCGGATTCGCCGCAAAACTTTTGCGTTTTTCAAAAGTTTTTGCGGCGGTAAAAAATGTTTTTGTAATGTACGCGCCGCACAGCGGCGCGTTTTATATTTTTGCGCCTGAATACAATGTTTATTAAACTCCGCCACGGCGGAGTTTTTTTAGTTCTTCGGGTGTGCCGCACCGATTTTTGGTATTAAATTTTAAGCCTTTGGATAATTACAGCTCTTTATTAGAGCAGTTCAAGTCCGTCCCCTGAGCGGCAAAGTAATATCTTTGGGACAATCTGAATATCTATAAACTATCCTCAGGGCGGCAGACTTTTTAAAAGAGTTTGCCTGTAATGGGGTATAATAGCGGCGCTATTGCCGTATACGCACTTTTTCAGGGGGAGAAATGCAAGCATTTTACAACATCGGCGCCGAGCAGGCGCTAAAGGAACTCTCTTCCTCGCCGCTGGGGCTAAGCTCGGGCGAGGCCGAGGCGCGCCTCAAAAAATCTGGCCGCAACGCGCTCGCCGCAGATAAAAAAGTTGGCTTTTTCAGGCTGTTTTTATCGCAGTTCAAGGATGTTATGACCATCCTCCTCATTGCCGCGGCGGCGGTGACGGCGGTTATAGCCTTTATCTCGGGCGACAGGTCAGACCTGACCGACACATTTATAATTCTGTTCATAATCTTTCTTAACGCACTGGTCGGTGCGGTGCAGCAATTCCGCGCAGACAAGGCGATAGAAAATTTAAAAAAGCTATCGGTATGCAATGTAAAGTGCAGGCGTGGCGGTAAGGATTTACTTATCGGCAGTGAAGAGCTAGTCCCCGGCGATGTTATAATGCTGGAGGAGGGCGACATGGTGCCCGCCGACTGCCGCATACTCAGCTGCGCCGCCTTAAAGTGCGACGAAAGCGCCCTCACGGGTGAAAGCGTGGGCGAGGTCAAGTCGCAGGAGTGTCTTTCGGGTAAAAATCTACCGCCTGCCGCGCAGAAAAATATACTCTTTTCCTCCTCGTATGTTCTCAGCGGCACGGCGGTAGCCGTAGTCTTTGCCACGGGAATGGATACCGAAATAGGCAAGATAGCCGCAATGCTCAAGGAGAGCAAGCCCGCGCCCACCCCGCTTGAAAACAGCCTCAACAAGCTCGGCAAATTTATAACGGGGTTCGTGCTGGCGGTGACGGCAGTGATATTCATACTCTCGCTTATCTTCCGCCGCGAGGGCATAGCGCAGAATTTCATGACGGCCGTTGCCATAGCCGTGGCCGCCATACCAGAGGGTCTGCCCGCCGTTGTTACCATAATAATGGCAATGGGCGTACAGCGTATGAGCAAAAAGAATGTAGTCATACGCAAGCTCCGTTCCGTAGAGACGCTTGGCGGGTGTAACTATGTCTGCACCGATAAAACGGGCACTCTGACGGAAAACAAAATGCGCGTAACGCGAGAAGTGTGCGCCGATTGCGCACGCGATTTGTTATATGACTGTATGCGCGCATGTGCAAATGTAAAGGGGCAGAGGGGCGCATATATGGGCGACCCCACGGAGGTTGCCGTAGTGGCGTATGCCGAGGCGCGCGGCGGCGGCGACAAAATGCAGCGCGTGGCTGAAATACCCTTCTCATCCGAACGCAAAATGATGACGGTGGGGGTGGAGCGCGGCGGCAGAGCATACTCATTTTCCAAGGGTGCGCCCGACGTGCTCGTAAAAAATTGCAAAAGCATATACACGGAGGGCGGAGTGCGCCCCATCACCGCCGCCGACAGGGCGCGGATTGCCGCCGAAAACGACGGTATGAGCGAAGGCGCGCTGCGAGTGCTGGCTTTTGCTTACAGAGAGGGCGAGGCCGCCGAGGAGGGACTTACCTTTTTAGGCCTTTGCGGAATGACGGACGGACTTAAAGAGGGCGTGCCCGAGGCCGTTGCCGAGTGCAGGCAGGCGGGCATAACCACCGTAATGATAACGGGCGATCACAAAAAGACGGCGCTCGCCATAGCAAAAAAAGCGGGCATTGCGCAGTCTGAAAGCCAGGTTGTTTCGGGCGAGGAGCTGGAAAAACTTACGCCCGCGCAGTGGCGTGAGACGGTAAAAAATTGTACGGTGTTCGCCCGCGTAACGCCCAGGCACAAGAACAGTATAGTGCAGTATTTAAAGCAGAACGGCAACGTTGTGGCAATGACGGGCGACGGCGTGAACGACGCGCCCAGCATAAAGTCTGCCGATATAGGAATAGCGATGGGCAAGAGCGGCACCGACGTCACGAAAAACGCCTCGGATATGGTGATTACGGACGATAACTTCACCACGATAGTTTCTGCCGTGCGCGAGGGCAGGCGCATCTTCTCCAACATCAAAAAGACAATCTGCTTTTTCCTCGCCACCAACCTTGCAGAGGTGCTTGCCGTGCTGATTGCCGCGCTCGCCTTCTTCGAGTACGACTTTCTCCGCTCCACCCAGCTTCTTTGGATAAACCTCATTACCGATAGTTTTCCCGTGCTTGCACTCGGTTGCGAGCGTGCCGACGACTACGCCATGCACCGCCCGCCCGAGCGTGCGGAAAAGGCTCTGTTTTCGCGCGGGGCAGTCGGCTCGGTGCTGTTCTTCGGGCTGTATATGACTTTGGTCACCATGGGCGTATTCATATTTTCGCTCAATGCCTGGGGCAACGAGGCGGCCTCCACAATGACTTTCCTTACGATATCCTTCCTCGAGCTGTTCCACGCCTTCAACACGCGTTCAGAGCGCGCCTCGGCATTTCACGGACTGTTCACAAACAAAATACTCATCTTCACCGTGCTTGCTGGCGTAGGTATAAATGTGCTGCTCTGCACCGTTCCGCCGCTCGCCTCGGCGTTTGCGCTCGTGCCGCTCAATGCCGTTCAATGGGGCATAGTAGCCGCCCTTTCACTCTCCGTGGTGGCTGTGGGCGAGGTCTACAAAGCCGTTCTGCGCTTTATTGATAGGCGCAAAAGGGCAGCTCTTCGCCCTCGCAAAGGCGTGTACGCCGCTTTCTCCCGCCGCAGCAGGGCGTAGAGGCGGTCAGGCAAAAAATAAATTTGCCTTTACGGGCGCGTTTGCTTGCCTGCACAGGACAGACAAAACAATTTGTTGAAGTATTTATAAATTTACGGCATATTACATTTACAAACGCGCGCCGCGGTGGTAGAATATTAAAGAAAATATACGGCGCGCGCGGCGCGCTTCACTCAGGAGAAAGTATTTATGAATTACAGGCAGGAATCATTAAAAAAGCACGCTGAATGGCGCGGTAAAATAGAGACGGCGGTGCGCGTTCCCACCGACAGCCGCGAGGCGCTTTCGCTGGCATACACGCCGGGCGTTGCCGAGCCCTGCCTTGCCATAGCCAAAGACCCCGAAAAGAGTTTCGAGCTCACCCGACGCTGGAACACCGTGCCCGTCATAACCGACGGCACAGCCGTACTCGGCCTTGGAGATATCGGCCCCGAGGCAGGCATGCCCGTAATGGAGGGCAAGTGTGCGCTGTTCAAGGCCTACGGCGGTGTGGACGCCTTCCCCATCTGCATAAAGTCCAAGGATGTGGACGAAATTGTAAACACAATCAAACTTATATCCGGCTCGTTTGGCGGCATAAACCTCGAGGATATTTCCGCACCCAGGTGCTTTGAAATAGAGACGCGCCTTAAAAATGAACTGGACATACCCGTATTCCACGACGACCAGCACGGCACGGCGATAGTTATGGCCGCCGCCCTTATAAACGCCGCAAAGGTAGTAGGCAAGTCGGTGGATGCGCTCCGCGTGGTAATCAACGGCGCGGGCGCGGCAGGCATCGCCATAGCAAAGTATCTTTTAAATCTGGGCGTTGCCGATATAGTGCTCTGCGATAAATTCGGCGTAATAGTAAAGGGTCAGAGCGGTATGAACGCCGCCCAGGCGCAGATGGCCGAAATCACCAATAAATCGGGCATATGTGGCACTCTTTCCGACGCAATGAAGGGCGCTGACGTGTTTATCGGCGTATCCGCGCCCAATGTTGTAAGCAAGGATATGGTGCGCAGTATGGCAAAGGGAGCAATAGTTTTCAGCTGTGCCAACCCCGTTCCCGAAATCTCGCGCGAGGACGCCCTCGAGGCAGGCGCGGCAGTTGTAGGCACCGGCTCTTCAGAAAAGCCCAACCAGATAAACAATGTGCTTGTGTTCCCCGGCCTCTTCCGCGGCGCGCTCGACGCACGTGCAAAGGACATCACGGCCGATATGATGATAGCGGCCTCCAAAGCCATTGCCGCATGCGTGGGCGATAAGCTTTCCGCCGACTACATTCTGCCCTACGCCTACGATAAGTCCGCACACGAGGCGGTTGCAAAGGCCGTATATGCGGCGGCTAAGGTCTGATTTTTGGGCTGAGGTCGGCTTGGCAATGCCTTTTTAAAGGCATATTAAAATAGGTATAAGGATTAAAATAAAGATATAATAAAACAGCCGCGGC
>DVNE01000037.1 GCA_018714625.1 Candidatus Coproplasma excrementigallinarum | reverse complement strand
GCCCGCCCCTATTTATTTACTTAATTCCTTATAAACTTAATATTTATTTAATTACTCAAAAACTGATGTGCTGCGACAATCCCGACAATATAAAATCCTTTTGAACTCTGCCGTAACTTACTTTTCGTCCGTCTTTATTTCGTCGCGCGAGCGTCCTTCGCGTTTTTTGCGCTTGCCTGCTCCGCTCGAGTAGGAGAGGTACGCGACGCCTGCTATAACAAGCACCACTATAACAATAATGAGCACGACTGTTAAAATCACATTCTGTTCGCTGTAATCTTCGGGGAGGGTAGGCTCTGTAAAGTCGCCGTCCTCGGCGGAAAAATCGTATGCGGTGAGGAATGATGTGGCGATGTAGCCGGTGGTCTGCGTGCCGTCCTCGGCCACAAATGTGGCAAGACAGAAGTCTGTCTGCAACACGCCAGAAGCCGTGGGCTGTCCTGCGGCCGTTATCTGGCGCGATATTTTTACCTTTGAACCTATGTCAAGCGTGGCAAGCTTGGTACCTTCGTTCATAAAGGGGGAGCTGTATATGCCTGCGGCGTACACAAGCTGTCCGCCTGAAAAAGGCGCGGAGGTATCCTGTCCGTTTATGCGCGTTGACAGCGATTTTGTGATATACGCCTTCCCGCCTATGGCCACGATGTCGGCGTTGCCCGTGGTGCAGAGCACCAGCGCATACTGCGACTGCCTCGTTACAAATGTACCCTCTTCCCCGACGGCGAAATATTCGGCTGAGAGGTCAGAGAGGTCTACCTCGGTCATGTACTGTCCTGCGGGAATGTAGGCAAACTGCACCTCGCCGCCCTCTTTTAAAAGGGTTGCGCTGTTGCCGACGGAGATTGTGTAGGCCTGGGTTACATCAGTGTAGCGGAAAGTTATGCCCTTTACGGTCACCTTTTCCAGTGTGTCACCCTCTATAATGCACAGCAGGTTATCTTTAAGAACATATATGTCGCCGTCCTGCATTTTAAGGTGCGAATATGTGCCTGCGGGGAAGTCAGCCTCGCCGCGCAAATCTGTAAAATCGGTCACTGAAAGGCTGCCGTTTTTAATCGAATAGGCAAGCCCGTTTTTAGTAACTATCTGCTCGCCTGCGGGTTGCTCTGTGCCAGGCTGCTGTTCGGGTTCTGTACCCGAACCGTCAAAGCGGTAAACATCGCCCGTCTCGTCGGCAAAAAAGAGTGCCGTCTGCTCGTCGCCGTCCGCATCTGAGTATGCGTCGTACCAGAGCGAGGTTATTATGCCCGTATGTTCAGCGGCATAGATAACTCCGTCCGCAGAGCCCTGCATAACGCCGCCCTCGTAGATATAGGCGGGGTTGCCCTCTTCGTCCTGAGAGCTTGTGCGCGTTCCGCCAGAGTAAATATACAGAAATTCCTCGCGCGAGAAGGCAAATTCGTCGCCGTTTATGGCGTAGCAGTCTATTGCGTCGAGTGGTAAATCGGAAACAAAATCCGGGTAAACGGTATCCGCACGGGCGGAGGGATATTCAGTTTGTGCCAGGGCGGTCTGAGCCGCGGGCAGTGCACCCGCAATAAGCACGGCTACCGCCGATATTGCTGCAAAAAATTTTCTCACGGTTAAATTATATCACACAACGCCAAGGTTGTAAACATTTTTTAAAATTTGCTTTTATTTATTTTGTACGCGTGTGCGCGTGCAGACATTTTTCATGTTAATGCAGTCTGAATACTGCGGCATGCTTTAAGGTAATGGGCGTTGTTGCCGTCTGTAAAGCTGCTGCGCTGCAATGTTTTAGGCTGTCAGGACGCAGGCGGCGCGCTCTTTTAAAGATTATTGCCAAAAAGTCAGTCTTGCCAATATTTTCGCACAAAATTTCTTAAAAAAAGTTGAAAAAATTTTTTATATATGAAAAATCTGTCATATTTAACGGTTATAATACAACTGTAAAAAACAAACAAATGTTTGTATTTGTGTTTAGGGGACATCAGAATGAAGGTAAAGCAAATAATCAGGTACTATTTTTTATCCGCAGAGGCGGAGAGGAGGATTGAAAGGCTGATACTCAAAAAGGCGTGCAAGGCGTTTGACGCGCGCAGTGCAGAGGACTGCGTTGCAGAGGTCGTAGCCCTGACCATTAAAAGACAGCGCCTGCGTGAGCTCAACTCGCTGTTATCCTGGGCAATGAACACGTTTACCCCGCAGGACAGAATGGTCTTATACAGGTACGCCTTTTCGCGCATTACAGAGGACGAGGGCAAGCGGGCGCACAGACTGGCAGAGGCGTTTGCAAGGCGCATACGCAGCCATTCGCAGGAGCACGCCGAGGGCATAGCCGCAATGAAGGAGTTCTGCTTCTTCGACTGAAGATTTAATATGTACAATATTCGTTTTGGCAGATGGACTTCGGTGCAGGCATTGTAAACTTCTGACCGTGTATCGGATGTCGGGCGGTTTGTACTGAAAGCGGCGGCTTTAAGGCGGGCGGAGGGGTGCGGTCACTGAAAAGTGTGCGTCGAAAGACAGCGAGACGGCAGCTTGTGCGGATAGCTGTAACAAAGCGGCACACAAAAAATCTTTTATATGGCGCAGATTGCATTGCGCGTATCAGCGGTATTTGGGGCCGAACGGGTCGCTGGTCTTATTTGAGCTCTTGCGTTTGCCCTTCTTGCCTGAAAGCATTGCAACGGCAACGGCTGTAAGCGCAAGCACGCCAAGTATCACGCCTGCGGCAATTTTCCCGCCGTTGGAGGCGGGCTGTTTGGCAGGGTTATCCGTATCTGTATTTTCGGGCAGGATGAGGGGGTAATCTTCATTTGCCCCCACAATATAGCCGAACGAATCTTCACACAGCACATAGGAATACCCTGCCGCGCCGCTGTAATACGAGCCGTAAAACGCCGCTGTGACGGTTATGTCGCCTATTACGGGCAGGTTGCCCGAAGGTGCGTCCTGCGAGAATGTGACCGATATCGGCTTATAGAGGTAGACGGTCTGCGGCCTTTCGGAAACCAGTTCAAAGTCGCGCTTTTGTACATATCCGTACACGGCGCGGTATATGCCGTAGTCTTCGGCGTACTTCACTCTGAACCATTCGCCGTCGTCGGACAGCACTTCCACGCAGTATGTATATGGCACGGCAAAAGTGCTCGTCGCTAAATCGGGCAGCGTGCAGAAATACGCCTCGCGTGAAAGCGCGCGCGCATACACCGTCTGGGCGGTCGGTTGGTATTCGGTTGACTGAGCGTATGCCGTGCAGGGCGCAAACAATAAAATTGCCGCAACGAGCAGCGCGCATACGACCGATAGACCTTTCATACCGAATATTTTAAAGGGCGTAAGCAGTGAAGATATTAGCATATTTTGTAATAAAAAGTCAAAAAGGAGGGAATTGCGGCCGCGCGCATAGTTTTGAGAATGGAGAAAGAGCAACTTTTTGAAGAACTTTTAAAGGTGGAGGGCGAGCTGGAGAGGAGGAAAAAGGGCAACAGACTGCTAACCTACAATGTCGGCCGCAAAAAACACAAAAAACAGCTCGCCTTCCATAAATGTAAAAAGCGCAACAGATGGGTATTCGGGGGCAACCGCTCTGGCAAGACGGAGTGCGGCGCGGTGGAGGCAATCTGGATGGCGCGCGGCAATCACCCGTACAGAAAGAACAGAAAGGACGTGTTCGGCTGGGTGGTTTCGCTCTCGCAGCAGGTTCAGCGCGACGTGGCGCAGAGCAAGATACTGCAATATCTGCCCAGGAGCTGGATAGATGATATCGTTATGATTTCGGGGCGAAAGGACAGCCCTGCCTCGGGCATAATCGACCAGATAAAGATAAAAAACGTCTTCGGCGGCATATCCACGATAGGTTTTAAAAGCTGCGACCAGGGCAGGGAAAAATTCCAGGGCGCTTCGCTCGACTTTGTGTGGTTCGACGAAGAGCCGCCCAGGGACATCTATGAAGAGTGCCTTATGAGGGTGATGGATAAGCGGGGCGACATCTTCGGCACAATGACGCCGCTCAAGGGCAGGACATTTATATACACCGAGATTTACCTGAACAAAAAAAATAATCCCGAAATCTGGTACGAGTTTATGAACTGGGAAGATAATCCCTTTCTTTCAGCCAGCGAAATAAAGCTGCTTGAGGGCGCGCTTGAAGGTTCTTCGCTCGACAGCAGAAAGTACGGCAGGTTTTCAGAGGGGTGCGGACTTGTTTATCCCGAGTTTGACGAGGCCGTGCACGTCCTGCAAAAGCCGTTCACCGTCCCGCGCGAGTGGCAGGAGATAATCTCGATAGACCCGGGACTTAACAACCCGCTTTCGGCGCACTGGTACTGTGTGGACTGGGACGGCAACGTGTATGTCGTGGCAGAGCACTACGAAAAGGGCAGGGATATAGACTACCACGCCCGCGCCATATGCGAAATCAGCCGCAGACTGGGCTGGAAGACGGATTCAAAGGGCAGGTTGCGCGCACTCATAGACAGCGCCGCAAATCAGCGCACGCTCGCCTCGACAAAATCGGTGGCCGAGCTGTTCTGCGAGAGGGGAATACTTGTGGACACCAACGTCAATAAGGACGTATTTACGGGAATAGCGCGCGTGAAGAGCTATCTTGCCCGCGGCAACGGCACGCCCGATTTGTTCATATTCCCCTGCTGCACAAACATGATTGCCGAGTTCAAGGGTTACAGCTGGGGTGCGGGCGATTCGCCAATAAAGCGCGACGACCACAGCATGGACGAGCTGAGGTACTTTATAATGACGAGGCCGCGCCCTGCGGAGAGGGAATACGCTCCCGCGCCGCTCGCGGCGGACAAGGAGCGCAGAATAAGGAGGTTGAACAAAAAAATTGAACGATGAGGGCATAAAAAAGGCGCTTTTGAAGTGCGCGGTTGGGTTCGATACGAGCGAGGTCGTGGAGGAATACGCCGTGGACGGCGAGGAACTCAGGCTTGTAAAGCGCAAAGTGACAAGGCGGGACGTCCCGCCCGATATAAAGGCTGTAAAAATGCTGCTCGACGGCGACACGGGCGTTGAAAACCTGAGCGACGAAGAGCTGGAAGAGCGCAGAAAAAAATTAATTGAACTTTTAAAGGAGGACAACATTGGCAAAGAAAACTGACGTCAGAAGCGAAAAGGCGTTAAAGCAGCGGCAGGAGGCGGAAAAGAAGCTTGTCGCCGAGGTGGAGGAGGACTTTGCCGCAAGGCAGAGGGAGCGCAGGCTGGCAGAGAGGAGCTGGGAACTGTGCATGAACTTTGTAAGCGGCAATCAGTACTGCGGCATAAACGCCGCGGGCGACGTTGAGGAGGAGGAAAAGGTGTACGGCTGGCAGCCGCGCAGGGTATTCAACCACATTGCGCCCACGGTTGAACTAAGGTGTGCAAAACTTGCGCGCATACGGCCCGCGCTCTCCGTCCGCCCCGTCACCGCGAGCGAGCAGGACAAGCGCGCGGCTTCGCTCTCTTCCGCTCTTCTTGGTGCGGCAAGGGAGAACTGCGGACTGGAGGACGCCCTCTCGCAGGCCACAGTGTGGTCGGAGACCTGCGGCACGGCCTTCTACAAGGTTGTGTGGGACAACGAAGCGGGCGGGGTTGTAGGCGTAACCGAGGATGGCAGGGAGATACACGAGGGCGATGTGCGCGTAATCGCCGTCCCGCCCTTTGAAATCTATCCCTATTCCCTCTCGGAGGACGGGTTCGAGGGTCAGCCCTCGGTAATTCACGCACGCGCCGTACCCGTGCAGGACATACGCGCGGCCTACGGCGTGGAGCTTGCCGGCAGGGACATAAACGAGTTTGCCCTTTCGCCCTGCTCGTCCTCGGGCTACATCGCACAGTCGCCCGTGCGCGCCCTGCGCAGAGGGTACGAGGTGGTCATAGAGCGCTACTGTCGCCCCACTGACACCATGCCCGAGGGCAGACTTACCGTTGTTGCAGGCGGAAAGCTGCTCTTCGACGGCCCTCTGCCCTACATGAACGGCAAGGACGGCGCGCGCTCCTACCCCTTCATAAGGCAGACCTGCATGCCGCTCGCGGGGAGCTTTTTCGGCGCGGGGGTGGTCGAGAGAATGATACCCGTCCAGCGCGCATACAACGCGGTGCGTAACCGCAAGCACGAATTTCTCAACAGAATTTCCATGGGCACGGTTGCCGTGGAGGAGGGCTCGGTCGATACCGACGAACTCGCCGAGGACGGGTTGCGTCCCGGTAAGATAATAGTCTACCGCCAGGGCGGCAAACCGCCCGAGATGCTCACTTTAGGCACTCTGCCCGACGCCTTCGAGAGGGAGGAAGAGACGCTTGAGGACGAGTTTGCACGCATTTCGGGTACGGGCGACCTTACGCAGAACGGCGACACATTCTCTTCGGTGACCTCGGCTACGGGACTTCAGCTGCTCATAGAGCAGGACGACGCCCGACTGAACGTGTGCTACCAGTCAATAAAGACGGCGCTCAAGGAGGCGGGCAGGCAGATACTCCGTCTTTACAGACAGTTTTCGGGCGCGGGCAGGGCGGTGCGCGGCGGCGCAGGCACTACGGTGTTCCGCGGCGAGGACGTACTGTGCGACGAGGTCATACTGGAGTCTGACAGCGACCTCAACCTCACCCCCGCAGAGCGCAGGAACGTCATATATGAAATGATGGATAAGGGACTGCTTTTCGGCGAGGACGGAAAAATGAGCGCGCAGACAAAGAACAGAGTGCTGACCTACATAGGTTACGGCTGTTTTGCGGGCAGCGACCTTGAAACCTTGCAGGAGGAGCGCGCCGAAGAGGAGAACAGGACTATGGAGAATATGCCCGCAGAAGTCAACGAGTATGACGACGACGCCGTACACATAAGGCGGCACACGGCATACATACTTTCAGTAAAGCCGCGCAAGGATGTGAAGGAACGCATCTGTGCGCATATAAAAGAACATAAAAACAAATTAAAGGAGGAAGCAAATGGATAACCTTGAAAATGAGCTCAAAGGCACGGCAGATACCGCGGAGGCGGAAGATAACGGCAAACAGGCTGCGGCAGACCTTGGAAAGTTCAAAGACGTAAAGGCCCTTTTGGAAGCATATGCCGGCCTGGAAGCTGAATTTACCCGACGCAGCCAGAGGCTGGCCGAACTCGAGAGGAGGAACAAGGCGGAGCGCTCGCCGGACGCGGACAGCGCAGCGCCCTCCCCCGAACGAACTTCGGGCGAAGAACTGTACAAGCTTGCCAAAGCTGACGAAAAAGTGCGCGGCAAAATTATTGCCGAGTACCTCGGCGAAGTGGCAAGCGGCAGGGGCGTGCCCATAATCGCAGGCGGGATTTCCGTCCCGTCGCCTGCCGGCAAGCCTGCAACCATAAAGGAGGCGGGCAGACTGGCAAAAGAATTTTTAAAAAATAACTGATTTATTTTAAGGAGGAACAATTTTGATAACAGTTGCAAATGCAGACAAAGCTCTTAAGACCTATTATCTGGACGCCGTTTCGTCCCAGCTCAACGCCGTTTCGCCCTTCTATGCGGCGATAGATAAAAACAGCGCCGAAGTTTTCGGCAAGGAAGTAAAGGTTGCCGCCGTCAGGGGCGACATAAACCGCGTTATGGCGGGCAGCGAAGACGGCGACCTCCCCACGGCAGGTTCTAACAGGTATATAAATCTTACATCTACGCTAAAAAACATCTACGGCACGATAGAAATTTCCGATAAGGCGCTGCGTGCCTCTTCCGATTCGAGCGGAGCGTTTGTAGACCTTCTCAACGCCGAGATGGAGGGCCTTGTAGCCAGCGCAAAAATCAACTTTTCGCGTATGCTCTTCGGCGATGGCAACGGTTTCCTCGGAAACATATCCAAGACGGATACAACCGGCCTGTATGTGGATACGATTGGCCGCTTCTTCGAGGGAATGAAGGTGGATATAAGGTCAGGTTCACTGATACTCGAGGGCGGCGAGGGTGTCACCGTTGCAACGGTCGATTACGGCAACGGCAAAATAACGCTCTCTCAGGAGATAGAGGGCACGCTTGCAGGTAAAAAGATATACATGCACGGCGCCTACGGCAACGAGATAACCGGTCTCGCTGCACTCTTCAGCACGGATGACATCTACGGCCTTACCCGCAGCGAAGAGAGCTTTTTAAATCCTGTTGAATTCTCCGTCACCTCGCTCACGGAAACTTCCATAATGGACGGAATAAACTATATAGAGGAATATTTCGGCCGTCGCCCCAACATGATACTCTGCTCCTACAAGAACAAGAGCAAGATTGCCGAAATTCTCAGCGCGGGCAGGATGCAGGTGAACACGGCAACGCTCAATGGCGGATACAGCACCATTCTGTTCGACGGCATACCCGTCGTGGCGGACAGGTACTGCAATGAAGACGCAATCTTCCTTATAAATACCGATGATTTCTGCATAGCTCAGCTCTGCGACTGGAGCTGGCTCGAGGACGAGGATGGCAAAATTTTAAAGCAGGTTCCCGGCAAGGCGGCTTACAGCGCAACGCTTGTAAAGTACGCCGAACTTATCTGCAAAAGACCGTGCGCCCAGGGCAGAATAACAGGTTTTTAATCTGAGTTCCGCTGTGCGCTGATGCGCTTAAGGCGCGTTGTATGTAAAAGTAATGTGTTTTCGGCGCATCATGAGGCGCAACAATTTGCTTTCGGCGCGCGCTCTGCGGCGCGCGCCGATATAAGTTTTTTTCAGGAGGACGGTAAATAAAATGTTTGTTTCCGATATAATAGTTTCCGCCATGCGCTATCTGGGCATGGATAAGGAGGCCGACGCCGTGGACGACGGTTCCTATTCCGAAGACGAAAATCTGAAGAGGGAAGTGGGCGCGCTCGTCCACTGTTACAACGCCGTCGAAGACGAACTTGCGCGCGCGTATTTCCCCCTCGAGTACGAGGAGGAGCTTCCCGTATCGGTAGGCACTGTATATTACAGTGTGTTTGCCCACTCGCCCATAAAAATTCTCAGCGTAACTTCAGAGGGGAAAGCGTTAAAATACACGCTCAAACCAAGATATATGGAGGTGGATGCAAAAACAATAACTGTAAAATACACCTATCTGCCGCTTAAAAAGCAGCTCAATCACACCTCGGATTATACAGGTTATCCCGTGAGCGAGCGCCTGATGGCGTATGGCGTTGCGGCGGAGTACTCCTTAATCTGCGGCGATATCGAGGCCTCTGAATGCTGGGAGAGCAGATACACGCAGGAGCTTGCAAGGCTGCGCCCCATCACTAAAGGCGGGCAAATCCCCGCGCGAGGCTGGGTATGAACTACATTCTGCGCAAAACTGATTTTCCTAAGTACAGTTTCAAAGAGTGGGAGGCGGACCTTTCAGACGGCACTTTCTTCGGTATTGCGGGCGCAGACGGCGCAAGCCCCGCGTTTTCAGCTGTCGCCCTCACCCAGGCTAATGTACCTGCCTCGGCGCAGGGCATATACTTCACAAAAAACGGCAACCTCTATCTTCTCAGTGACGGAACGCTCTACCGCTCTACCCGCGCGGTAAACAACTTCTTCGAGTACGCCGTCGGCTTTTCTTCTTCGCCCTGCTTTATAGAAGTGTGCGAGGACGGCGAGGACTACGCCATGGTAACCGACGGCGTCAAGGCGTTCAAGGGAGACGCAACCTCCGTTTCGCCGGTGGCAACCATTCCCGTAAAGTATGGCGCGGTTATGTATTCGCGCGTCTTCGGCGTCGATACGGCCGACGGCCGCGTTGTCCGCTGGTCGGTTCCGGGCAGGGCGCGCAACTGGACGGAGAGCCTGGACGGTGCAGGTTATGTAAGGCTGGATGTCGAGCGCGGCGAAGTGCTAACGATAGTCGTATTTAAAGAGAGGCTGATTGCCGTGCGCAAATTCGGGCTTACGGTAATACGCGCCTACGGCGACGCCGAGGACTTCCGCGTCTCTCTCTCGGATACCACTACCGACGAGATAACGGACGGAACGGCCGCAGTATGCGCGGGCAAGCTTTTCTTCTTTACAAAGTCCGGGCTGTACGCCTATGGCGGCACCTCTGTCGAACGGTTTGCGGCGGAGGGGCTGCGCGGATTTACGGCGACCTGCGGCGCGGCGTGCGGCAACACCTACTACGCCGCAGGCACTCTGGACGGCGAGGGCGTCATAGCCTGCATAGACGGCGAAAGCGGAGCGGTCTGCTACATTAAAAAACAGGCGTCCTGCATATGCGCCTGCGGCAGAGTTTTCTTCTTTTCAGACGGGCTTTACGAGCTCGTTCCTAAGGCTGCGGGCGGGGTATGGGCAAGCGGCTTCACCGACCTCGGCAGTGCGGGCAAAAAGTATTTGAAACGACTATATGTAGGGGGTAATTGCCAAAAAATCACCGTGCGCACGGACGGAAAAGTCAGAGTGTGCGATGTTATAGACGGCCGTGCGGAGGTAAATCTGCAGGGCGAACGCTTCACTTTCGAGGCGGAGTGTTCAGAGCTGCCCGAGTACTTAAAAGTCGTATTCTTAAAGAGGGGGTGAGTTATTGGAGTTTGATATCATAGAAATGACCGAGGAGGAGTTGCTGGCGCTCTCCACCGTGCAGATGAGGTTGCTGCGCACCGCCCAGCAGGACAAGAACGAGCTTACAAGCGAGCTTGAAAGGGACAAACAGACCTTTTATAACATTGTGCTTTCGGCAGGTATGCTCAACTCCAGTCTGTACACCGACAAGTGCGCCGAGCTGGACGCGGAGTATGAAAAGCAGGTTGAAATTTTAAAGGACAACCTTGTGTATAACCTTTCGCTCAATGTGCCCACGGCGGACGACGACAAACCGAGCGGGGGCGGCGACGAAGAGCCCGGATATATTGTAGACTATTCGCTGTCCTATCTCGACCGCTATCAGATAGTGCGCAACTACTATATGTCCATACCCGACGCGGCCGAAAGGCTCAACCTGTTTATGGCGGATACAACAGCGCAGAACTATCTCGGCCAGTACTACTATACTCTGCAAAATCTCTTTGAACAGTATGTTTAATTCAAAGGGGGCGGATTGCCCGAAAAATTGGTGCGGATTGCCCGGCATTGCCGGGCAATCCTTATTTTTGCGTAAACTTTTGTATCAGCCCGCCGAAAGTTCTATAGGCCTGCAAAAAGTGCGGTCTGCCGAAAGTGCAGCCCGCACCGTAAGCAGTCAAGCTCCCGAAAGTGCAGCCGCTGCCGCGAATGCTGATAAACCCCCGACGGCATTGTCAGGCCGTAGCAGGCGTCATAGGGCTGCGCCAGCTGTATGGCAATGTTTTTCGGCCGCGCCGCCGTTACAGCCGCTATTACAATATTATTATAATACTTTTATATGCGGTAATGCGGGAGCGGGCGGCGTTTTGCTTTACTTTTGCGGCAAAACAATGTATAATTCTGCCTATGAAAGTTGCTGACAGGTGGAAGGATTATTCAATAATAGCTACCGGCGACGGCATGAAGCTGGAGCGTTGGGGAGACGTTGTTCTGTTGCGACCCGACCCGCAGGTCATCTGGCGCCCTTCGCGCGACCTGTACGCCTATAAAGATATAAACGCCGTCTATCACCGCAGCGGCAAGGGCGGCGGCGGTTGGGAATACCGCAGACCTATGCCCGAGGAGTGGAACATAGCCTACGGCGACCTCAGTTTCATAGTAAAGCCCATGGGCTTCAAGCATACGGGGCTTTTCCCCGAGCAGGCCGCCAACTGGGATATGATGCGCTCGCTCATAGAGGGGCGTCTTAAGAAAAATCCCGAACGCCAGGTAAAAGTGCTCAATCTCTTTGCCTACACGGGCGGCGCTTCGGTTGCGTGCGCAAAGAGCGGCGCGCTCGTCACGCACGTGGACGCGGCCAAGGGAATGGTAGAGAGGGCGGGGCGCAACGCCCGCCTTTCAGGGATAGAGAGCGGAATACGCTATATAATAGACGACTGCTTCAAGTTTATTAAAAAGGAGATAAGGCGCGGCAACCGCTACGACGCCATAATAATGGACCCT
Organism: Candidatus Coproplasma excrementigallinarum; assembly: GCA_018714625.1. Taxonomy (GTDB): domain Bacteria; phylum Bacillota; class Clostridia; order Christensenellales; family Borkfalkiaceae; genus Coproplasma; species Coproplasma excrementigallinarum. Next base: position 36,593 of record DVNE01000037.1, on the reverse strand, counting down.
CCCAGTTACGGGCGCGGCCCGGGCGGCGAGATGTGGAAGATAGAGGACGACATTTTCGACTTTGTCGTAAGCTGTGCCGACGTGCTTGCCGAAGACCCGCTCTTCGTGCTTGTAAACAGCTATACCACAGGTCTTCAGCCCACGGTAATAAGCAATATTTTAAAGCTCGCCTTAAAAAATTTCAGCGGCGACACTGAGGCATACGAACTCTGCCTGCCCACCGAAGAGGGTATATATCTTCCCTGCGGCGCGAGCGGCGTTTTCACATCGCAAATCAAAGACATTAAATAATAAACTCAAAGTAAGAATTTTGCGGCAGAGCCGCATACGGAGCAAAATGCAGACAGAAGAACTTGTTATATTGTACGAAGATAATCACCTCCTTGTGCTTTTAAAGCCGCAGAACATAGCCTGCTGCCCTGACGCAAGCGGCGACGACAACCTTTTCGACTGCGCTTCGCGCTACATCAAGGAGAAGTACAACAAACCCGGCAATGTTTTCCTCGGGCTTGTGCACAGACTGGACAGGCCTACGGGCGGCGTTATGGTCTACGCAAAGACGTCCAAGGCGGCGGCGCGCCTGTCGGAACAGCTCAAAAGCGGCGGTTTTGAAAAGAAGTATCTCGCCGTGCTTTGCGGCAACCTCTCCAAAAAGAGTGGCACGCTGGAAAACTACCTCAGGAAGAACTCTGTAAATAATATGGTATATGTCTGCACACAGACGGAGGAGGGCGCAAAATTTGCCTCCCTCGATTACAACGTGCTCGAAGAAAAGGGCGCGCTCTCCCTTGCGGAGATAAAGCTGCACACCGGCAGGACGCACCAGATAAGGGTGCAGATGGCGGCAATCAACGCGCCTGTCTACGGCGATATGCGCTACGGCGGCGAACGCGCCGTCAAGGGCAAGCTTGCGCTCTGGGCGTACTCGCTCACTTTTCCTCATCCCGTAACGGGCGAAAAGATGCGCTTTATTGCCGAGCCGCCCCTCTCAGAGAACCCCTGGAAATTGTTTCACATAGAAGTTAAAGCGTGAAAAATTCCTTAAAAATGTGAAAAATTGCAAAGTATTTGCCGGCCGCAAACAAAAGCGTTTGACAAATACTTTTTTTAATAGTAAACTTAAAAAGTAAGACTATGCGTGACCATATTTTTGCCCGCACGGGTTTTAAATGTCGGCGCAGAAATCAGTGGCGCGCACGTCGCGTTCATACAAAAAAGACCAATAAGTCTTTCCGGAGCAGGTTATGACCAAAAACAGGAAAATTTCTATAACATCGCTTGCGCTCATTTCGGCTGCATCGCTCGCTGCGGCGGCCGCAATCACGGGCGGGGCGCTCACCGCCGAGGCAGACAGAACTGTCACCCTGACGGGCAGCAACTATTTCTATACGGCAGGACAGGCCTCCATAGAGGAGGAGACCGTAGGCGAAAATTACTATACGGCCTTCCAGTTCGCCAGCGACAGTAGCACCGTGACCTACCGCAAAAACCTTGCGTATCACTGGTTCGCCTCTGCGCGTGAAGACGGTAACCCCACGGGCGTGCCCGAAGAGGGTTTCCTCTCTACCGAGATAGGCTTCCCCGAGCTCAACTTTGAAACGTTCACCATAAAGTTCCAGAGCCAGCAGTACACCCAGACCAAGGACGATGTAACCGATAATTACGTCACCTTCATCGCCCGCGGCGAGAGCGTGTATGTAAAGATAGGCGAGGCTCTTCCCGAAGACGCCACCGAGCGCGCCGACGCGATAGAGGAAGTCGTTTCCGCTCAGGACGCGGTTGCCCTTTCGCCCGAGAGCATAACAATTTCATTTACTGATTATGCAGGCGGCGTTTACTCTGTGGCAGTCACCAACGATACGGAGAGCATGACTTCGGCAAACACCGTTTACGGCAAATTTGAAAACGTGGGCGGCAGTTATGCAAGTTATGTTTCCTCCACAAGCAGCACATCTGTAACTCCTTTGACTTACAGTGCGCAGTTTGCAGAGGGCGCCGAAGAGCCCGTTACGATGGTTCTTTATTCCTTCAACAATCAGAGCTTCGAGCTCGTTACCACCGAAGGCAGCGACGCGCGCAGGATAAACGACAATACTCCTCCCGTGCTCTGCCTCGACGAAGATATAACTACGCTCGACTACGGCCGCACGATAGATATTGATTACACGGTAATCGATATGCTTGCAACTTCGCCCCGCTCCACGCTCAACTACTACGTACTCACCAACGCCCAGCGCGAGCTTGGCAACCTCAACTACACGGGTGACGGCGAAGAGGACGGCACGGACGCTACCAACAACTTTATAGAGGTTGCTTCCGGCGATGATGCACCCGTAATCAAGGGTGCGGATACCTATAAGCCCGGCGCGGCTGACAACGGCCCCGACTACACCACGCAGTGCCTTGTAAAAGTTTACTTCACCATAAAAGACAGCACTGCTTCAAACGGCAATTCCGATGACGTGTTCCTCGAGTGGTATATCCCTTCTGAATACCTCAGCACGGTAACGGCAGGCGCTGCCAACGACGAAGAGTATAAGTTCATAAGGGCAACAGCCGATAACCTCGGCGCAACTTACAGCCCCGCGGCAGACGCAGCAGAGGGAGAGAACGGCTTTGAAGGTTATCAGCAGCTCGTAGAAGAGGCGCTTGCAGAGCAGAAGGCCTCCGCGGGCGACGGTAACTATTTCTATCTTCCCTCTTTTGAAGAGTATATCCGCGACAATGTCACGTCCTACCGCGACCTCTCTTTCTCCATATATTATATAGGCAGCGATTCCGGTTCGTCCACCTCGCTTGCATATAACGAGCTTTCGATAGAGATAGAGGACGACGGTCTTTACAGATTTGCCATCTATGCCACCGACGCCGCAGAAAACCAGATGTATTACATTGAGCGCGACGAAGACGGCAATGAAGTGATGGACGAGAACGGCGAGCCCGTCATAGTAAAATTTGCGGCAAGCGACCTTGCCTCCCTGCTTGAAGACCCTGCAAAGAGCAAGCTTGTAGACTACGTTCCTGTGTTTGAATTTACTGTAAACTACGGCGGCCTTACCGTCACCGACCCCGAAGGTCAGGACATAGGCTTTGTAGGAACGAAGTATTCTGCTGACAGTTTCGATATCACCGGCCTCTCTTCCAATTACAGCACAAACTATTCGCTCTATGTGTTCGACAGGCGTGCCTATACCGAAGATACCGGCAAGACCATATCATATGCACAGCTTATAAAAGGTCTTTCCTCCAGCCTTGCCGAGGATGAAAATTTCTTCCGCGCATACAGGCAGTACTTCACGCTTATACCTGCGCTCGACGACCTTGACGAAACAGAGGAAGACTATGATTTGTATTCCGCATACGAATGGGATTCCAGTGCGCTTACGTTTATTCCTCAGGAAGCCGACGCCAACTCCTTCTATGTAATAAGGCTCGAGGCGGAGGACAGCACCTACCTCACCGACCCCATAGTAAGCTATATGGCAATAAGCGTATCTGCCGCGGCTGACCCCGTCTATGGCGAAGACACCTGGGTACAGGACAACGTTGCCTCGATAGTGCTCCTCAGCATTGCGGGCGTTGCACTCATCGGTATAGTGCTCTTAATCGTTATCAAACCCAAGGAAAAAGGTGATATAGACGTGATAGACGAGGCCGAGGTAAAGCGCGTATCCGCAAGGAAAAAGGTTTCCAAGTAATGCTGTTTCAACTCAACGCTTTGTCCGCTGAACGGGTTTCAGCCCTGAGAGCAGAGGTTGAGCAAGAAGAAAACTTACAGTTTGCAAAACGAAGCATTTTGCCGACAACTTAAAAAAATAATATATGCACCTTCAGGTGCAGCCGATAATTCCAATTAAAATGCTGCGGCGCAGGCAAAAGCCTGCGCCGCAGCATTTTTTTCCTATTCAGAGTGTGAAATCTCAGGTTGTATTGAGCCGTAATAAATTAGTTTTATGGAATATTCAGGATAAGGCCGTTTAACATTATTGCTGATAATTGCGCATACTAATTTGAAAATATTGTTCTATGTCTTGCAAAAAAACACAAAATGTGGTATAATAGCATAGATAATATCAACAATTTGCGTTTTTGCGGAAACATTTTTGCAATACGGCATTTTTACTTAGTTTATTGGAGAAAGTTTTAGGATGGCTGTAAAAAAAGACGGCTCTTACGTCGCCGACGACCTTAAAATTTTAGAGGGACTGGAGGCAGTACGCATTCGCCCCGGCATGTATATCGGCTCTACGGGCGTGCGCGGACTGCACCACATTCTTTGGGAAATAGTAGATAACGCCATAGACGAGGCAGCCAACGGCTATGCCGACGAAATTACGGTTAAACTGTGGAAGGACGGCTCTGCCTCCGTTCAGGACAACGGGCGCGGTATGCCCACCGATATAAATAAAAAGGCCGGGATTTCCGGCGTCGAGCTGATATTTACCAAACTGCACGCGGGCGGCAAGTTTGATTCGGGCAACTACGCCTTTTCTGGCGGACTGCACGGCGTGGGCGCTTCGGTCACAAACGCCCTTTCGCGCTGGCTGGAGGTGGAAGTCTGCCGCGGCAAGACGTACGCTATGCGCTTTACCTCGACCTACGACTCAAAGAACAAAAAATGGCTGTGCGGCGTGCCCGACGGCCCGCTCAAGGACACGGGCGCAAAGGCGGGAGTGCGCGGCACTTTTGTGCGCTTTATGCCCGACGACCGCGTCTTTGAAACGATAGAGTGGAACTACGAAACGATATACAAGCGCCTCAAAGAGCTGGCCTTTTTAAATAAGGGCGTAACCATAAACTTTGAGGACGAGCGCACCCTGTACCGCACCCGCACGGGCGACGACGGCGAGGAGATAAAGGAAAAACTGCCGCCCAAGGAGCGCGTAAGTTTCCGCTACGACGGCGGACTTGTGGACTTTGTAAACTACCTCAGCGCAGACTCTGCCAAGGCGTATTCTACGCCGCTCTACTATTCGGCTGTAAAGGATATTACCATAAAGGGCTTTGCGCCCTCCAAAATAAAGGTGGAATTTGCCGTTCTGCACACCAAGGAGGATACGGAAAATCTATATTCATTTGTAAATAACATCTCCACGGTGGAGGGCGGCTATCACGAAACGGGCTTCAGAAACGGCCTTCTGAAGGCGGTAAACGAGTACGCCCGCCAGAACGGCGTTTTAAAGGCCAAGGACGCGCCCTTCATTGTAGACGACATAAAGGAGGGGCTTACGGCTGTGCTCACCGTTCAGATGAACAACGTTGAGTTTGAAGGTCAGACAAAGACCAAGCTCGGCAACCCCGAAGTAAAGCCCGTAGTCGAGCAGGTAGTGCTCGAGGGGCTTAAAAAGCTGATGGAAACGCGCGGCAACAAGCCCGTGTTTGACGAAATAGCGCGCAAGGCCAAGTTTGCCGCCGACGACAGAATCAAGCACAGACACGAGAGGGACGTAGCCAAGGCCGCCTCTGAAAACGACGGTCTCAATCTTGTGGGCAAGCTCGCCGCGTGCTCTGGCAGAGACCCCGAAAAGAACGAGCTGTTCATAGTGGAGGGCGACTCGGCAGGCGGCACTGCAAAGCAGGCGCGCATACGCCAGTTCCAGTCCATACTTCCCCTGCGCGGCAAGCCGCTCAACGTACAGAAAAAGAGCGCCCTGCAGGCGCTTCAGAACGAGGAGCTCAAAACGCTTATCTCGGCCATCGGCGCGGGGTTCGGCAAGTCGTTCGACGTGGAAAAGACGAGGTATAAAAAGGTTATAATCCTCTCCGATGCAGACCAGGACGGAATGCACATACGCTGCATTCTGCTCACCTTCTTTTTCAAATATATGTGCGACCTCATCAAGGCGGGCTGCGTGTATATAGGCATGCCGCCCCTCTATAAGGTCTACAAAAAGGACGTCGCCGAGTACGCCTACGACGACAAGGAGCTCGACGAAAAGATTAAAAAGGTGGGCAAGGGCTACCAGATACAGCGATATAAGGGTCTCGGCGAAATGTCTGCCGACCAGCTCTGGGAGACGACAATGGACCCCGCAACGCGCAACCTCATACAGGTCACCATAGAGGACATTGCCGAGGCGGGCAGAGTGATAGATATGCTCATGGGCGACAAGGTTGACGGCAGAAAGGAATTTCTTAACGAAAACGCCAACTTCAACAAGGTTGACGGCTTTATAGAGAAGGTGCATTTCAAGGAAGAGGGCAAGCCCTCCGCAGGCGATTACTACGATTAAGGTAAGAGGACTATGGCAAAGAAGAACGACGGAAATTTTCAGACATCCATTCCGCAGGGCAATGTTTTCATAACGCCCATAGAGGAGGTAATGCCCCAGTCCATGCTCCCGTATGCGGAATTTGTCATTCTCGACAGGGCTCTCCCGCGCGTGGAGGATGGCCTCAAACCCGTCCAGAGGCGTATTTTATATACAATGTTGGAGATGGGTCTCACGCCCGACAAGCCGCACAAAAAGTCGGCGAGGATAGTGGGCGACTGCATGGGCAAGTACCACCCTCACGGCGACAGCTCGGTCTACGACGCAATGGTGCGCATGGCGCAGGACTTCAATATGCGCATGACGCTTGTGAACGGACACGGCAACTTCGGTTCGGTAGACGGCGACCCGGCCGCGGCTATGAGATACACCGAGGCCAGGCTCGAGCCGCTGGCAATGGAGCTTTTGCGCGACCTCGACAAGGAGACCGTGCCCTTTTCATTCAACTTTGACGACAGTCTGCTCGAGCCCGACATTCTGCCTGGCAGATTTCCCAACCTGCTCGTAAACGGCGCAAACGGCATAGCTGTGGGACTTGCCACCAATATCCCCACGCACAACCTCGGCGAGGTGATAGACGGCGTGTGCGCCTATATAGATAATCCACGCATATCCTTAAAGGATATGATGAAGATAATCCCCGGCCCCGACTTTTCAACGGGTGGGTATATAATTGCCAACGAGCTGGTGCAGGCATACGAGACGGGCAAGGGCAAGATAACGCTGCGCGCAAAGTATTCGGTGGAGACGGACAAGGGCGGCAAAAAGCTGATAGTTATAACCGAACTTCCCTACCAGACCAACAAGGCAGAACTGCTGCGTAAGATAATGCTGCTCAAGGAGCAGCGCAAGGACGTCCTCTCCGACATAACGGACATAGTGGATGAGTCAGACAGAACGGGCATGCGCGCCGTTATAACCTGCAAGAAGGAAGCGGACATAGACGCCATTCTGTCCGTGCTTTTAAAGTACACCGACCTGGAGTGTACCTTCGGCATAAACATGGTTGCAATCGCGGGCGGCAAGCCCCAGCAGCTCGGCCTTCTGGATATAATAAGGTATTATGTAAGCTACCAGCGCCTCGTTGTGCTGAGAAGGGCCAAGTACGAGCTGAAGGAGGCTCAGGCGCGCCAGCACATTCTCGAGGGTCTGATAATCGGCGTACACAACATAGACAAAGTCGTGCGCATAATAAAGAATGCCGAAAGCACGCCCGACGCGCGCAAAAAGTTGATGGACACCTTCAGCCTTTCAGAGCGCCAGGCGCAGGCCATACTCGATTTAAGGCTCGCCCGCCTCGCCAAGCTGGAAGTCTACAAGCTCGAGCAGGAACTCGAAGAACTTAAAAAGAAGATAGCCTACCTCACCAAGGTGATAGGCGACAAGTCCATGCAGATGGACATAGTAAAAAAAGAGATACTCGAAATCAAAAAGAAGTATCCCTGCCCGCGCCGCTCAGAAATAAAGGGCGCGCTTGAGGACATATATGTCCGCCGCGAGGACATAAAGCGCGCCGTTACGGAGTGGGCGGTATCGCTCACGGCCGACGGCAGGGTCAAGTTTACAGAAAAATCGGAATTTGTCTCAAAATTCAAAAAGCCGCTTTCTGCAAATGCCAAGCTCTCTTCAATGCATACGCAGATTGTGTTTACAGGCTCGGACGCGCGCCTTATATGCTTTACCGATATGGGCAACTGCGTCTATATCGACCTCGACAACGTAGACCCCACCGACTACAAGGCCGCAGGCCTCACCGTGCACGAGCTGTGCCCCGACGCCTTCGAGGGCGAAAAGGCGGTTACGCTGTTTACCAAGGAAGAGATGCGCGGCGATGTGCTATTCTTTACCAAGCTCGGCATGGTAAAGCGCACGCCGTGGTCGGAATACAGCCTGAACAAGGGCTATTACCAGGCCATAAAGCTGAAGGACGGCGACGCGGTAATCAATGTGGAGACGTACGATACCGACGAATTTTCCACAATGTTCTTTGTAAATAACGCGGGTTTTGCCCTCAACGCCGTAAAGGATAATCTGCCCGTTCAGGGCAGGGTGGCAGGCGGCGTGCGCGGCATTGCGCTCGGAGAAAATGACGAGTGCATCTTCGCTTCGCAGATAAACGGCGAGGGCGAAATAGTCGTCGTAACGGCGGCGGGCGGTTTTAAGCGCGTAATATCCTCGCTGATAGACCCCATAGGCCGCGCCTGCAAGGGCGTAATCATAGCCGACGTAAAGGACTGCAAAAAACTGCTCTTTGCCGACTATGTAACAATCCCGTACACCATTGCGGTCATAAACAAGGACGGCACGGTTGCCGAACTCAACACCGAGGAGCTGTCCATAGAAAACAGAGTTACCAAGGGAAAGGTGCTAAAGCGCAACCCGCCTTTGAGCCCCGTAAAGGTAGTTGCCCTCAAGCAGAAGTCAGACTACGAGGGCGGCAACGTGCAGATGCGTATGTAGCATAAGTGCGGAGGCGGCAGTAAAATTTTGTGCCGCAGAAGTTATTCGCTCTTTTCAAAAATTTAAAACAATAAATTCCGTGCAATGCCTGCGCGGAATTTTTTTATGCCGCCGTGCTGATTTTCATGTCTGCGCTGTTTTATATTGCCGTGCTCAATGTAAATTTCTTACGGCTTGCAATTTTGCCCCGCTTAAAATTGCGCGCACATTTTCTGCACTTAAAGCCGCTGAAGAGGCGCGTTTGGCGCTATAAAACGGCAGGTGCATTTTACCATAGTAAAATGGTTGCAAAATCAAAAAAATTTTGCGTATTTTTGGTTAAAGGCGGGCGCCTTTGTTTATATTATTACTGTAAAACGAAAAGCGAGATTGAGCTTATGTTTAACGACGAGGAAAATATAAAGAAAAAGAATAATAAAAAAGCCTCGGCCGAAGAGGAACTCCCCGAAGTGGAGGACCCCGAAAAGGAGCTTCCCGAGACGGAGGATCTTGAAAAAGACCTTCCCGAGACGGAGGACCTTGAAAAGGAGCTTCCCGAAACGGAGGACCTTGAAAAGGAACTTCCCGAGGCCGAAAGCAAGAAAAAAGAACCTTCTGAGCTTGAAAAAGCTCAGGCACTTGCCGAAGATTACAAGCGTAAGTGGTATTCGGTTTCAGCCGAATACGATAACTACCGCAAGCGCACCGCCGCAAAGGCCTCGCAGGCCTATGAAGACGGCAAGGCAGAGGCAATACTCAAACTTCTGCCCGTTGCAGACACTTTCGGTTATGCGATTGATTCGGCAAAAGATGAGGCCACAAAGGCCGGCATAGATAAAATAATAAAGAACTTCAAAAACATTCTTGCATCGCTCGGCGTAGAAGAAATAGCTATTGCCTCGGGCGACAAGTTCGACGAAAAACTTGCCGAAGCCGTTATGAATGTTCCCTGCGGCGAGGGCGAACAGCCCAACACCGTAAAGCTCGTACTCAAAAAAGGGTATAAGCAGGGGGGAAAGGTAATAAGGTTTGCCCAGGTTTCAGTCACCGTTTAAATTCATATAAGCTGCAAGCGCCGCACATCTGGATAAATAAGACGCACGCACAAAGCTGAATGAATTTAAAAGTTTTTAAAGCTGCACAAAGATAAAAACCTGCGCAAGGCGGTTCGGCCGCTTGAGCGCTACCTATATATCGCGAAAGCGAGCGCACCCGATGCGACGGCGGCGTTAAGGTGTGAAGAATTAACCGCCGGAGGAGCATTCCTCAAATCCCGCAAAACACGGCTTACAGGTCGGTAAAGCGGATAAAATGTGAAATACATCTAATAAGGAGTAATGATTATGGGAAAAGTAATTGGTATCGACCTCGGCACGACCAACTCGTGCGTGGCGGTTATGGAAGGCGGTGAACCCGTCGTAATACCCAACAGCGAAGGTAGCAGAACAACTCCTTCAGTCGTATCTTTCAAAGCCGACGGCAGCAGGATTGTAGGCCAGGCGGCAAAGCGTCTTGCCGTTGCCCAGCCCGATAAAACTGTCATCTCTATAAAGAGGCATATGGGCGAGGCATATAAAGTAAATATAGATAAGGGATATTCTCCTCAGGAAATCTCTGCAATGATTTTGTCAAAGCTCAAGGCTGATGCCGAAAGCTACCTCGGCGGCAAGGTAACCGACGCCGTAATCACCTGCCCTGCATACTTCAACGATTCGCAGCGTCAGGCGACCAAGGATGCGGGCAAAATCGCAGGTCTTAACGTACTCCGTATAATAAACGAACCTACCGCGGCAGCGCTCGCCTACGGCCTCGATAAGCAGGAAGGCAGCCAGAAGGTCATGATTTACGACCTCGGCGGCGGCACGTTCGATGTATCTATACTTGAAATAGGCGACGGCGTGTTTGAAGTACTTGCCACCAACGGCGATACTCACCTCGGCGGCGATGACTTCGATAACAAGATTATAGATTGGCTGGTAGAAAACTTCAAGAAGGATACCGGCGTAGATCTTTCAAAAGACAGAATGGCTATGCAGAGGCTCAAGGAAGCAGCCGAAAAGGCAAAGATAGAGCTTTCGGGCATGACCAACACCAACATCAACCTGCCCTTCATAACGGTGGTAGACGGCGCTCCTCAGCACCTTGACTACGACCTTTCAAGGCAGAAGTTCGACAGTCTCACTTCAGACCTTGTAGACCGCACGGTAGAACCCATGCGCAAGGCCATGGCAGATGCCGGACTTACGTACAACGATATTTCCAAGGTAATAATGGTGGGCGGCTCTACGCGTATTCCCGCCGTATTCGATAAAGTAAAGCAGATCACCGGCAAAGAGCCCTTCAAGGGCATCAACCCCGATGAATGCGTTGCCATCGGCGCGGCTATTCAGGGCGGCGTGCTTTCGGGCGAAGTAAAAGACGTGCTTCTGCTCGATGTAATGCCCCTTACGCTGGGCATCGAAACGCTCGGCGGCGTATCCACGCCCCTTATCGAGCGTAACACCACTATCCCTGTAAAGAAGAGCCAGGTATTCTCTACCGCGGCAGATAACCAGCCCGGCGTTGAAATTAACGTGCTTCAGGGCGAAAGGAAGTTCGCAAAGGATAACAAGTCGCTCGGCAGGTTCATGCTTACCGATATTCCTCCCGCACCCCGTGGCGTACCTCAGATAGAGGTAACCTTCGATGTCGATGCCAACGGCATAGTAAACGTAACGGCCAAAGACCTCGGCACGGGCAAGAGCACCAATATAACCATAACGGCCTCTACCAACCTTTCCGAAGAGGATATCGATAAGGCCGTAAAGGATGCAGAGCGCTACGCTGAAGAGGATAAGAAGCGTAAAGAGGCTGTCGATAACAAGAACAACCTCGAGGCCATGATAGACAGCCTTGAAAAGACTGTAAAAGAGGCCGGCGACAAGCTCTCTGAAGAGGATAAGAAGACGGTTGATGACGCCATAGCAAAGGCAAAGACCGAGCTTGATTCGGGCGACGACGAAAGGATTAAGGCGGCAAGCGAAACGCTCACGCGTGAAATCCAGCCCGTCATTGCAAAGATATATCAGCAGGCTCAGGGCAGCAACCCCGGCAACGGCGCAAACGGCGGCAACGGTGACGACACCGAGTTCAACCAGCATAACTGATAAAAACTTCTGAGCTTTTTGCAGCATAGTTTCTGTAAAAACAGACTGTTGCAGGCGTGTTTCAAGGGGCAACCTTGCGGCGGCAAAATGCCAACGCACAGCCGCTTGCAGCGGGCTTTCGGAAGTGCAAATTAATTTAAATCAATCGGGCGCACGGGGAGGGAAAATTCTCCGTGCGCCGTGCGATGTTAACACGCCGCTTGTGTGCCGCGCGCGGCATATATGGCGCAAAAAAGCCAATAGTTGCGGCATATATGGCGGTCAATTTTTAAAAGGCGCGCTCCTGCGCCCGATTTTAAGGTAAACCAATGGCAGAAAATAAAAAGAACTATTACGAAATTTTAGGAGTGGGGCGCAATGCCACTCAGGACGAAATAAAGTCGGCTTACCGCAAGCTTGCAAAGCAGTATCACCCCGACTTTCACCCCGGCGATAAAGAGGCGGCCGATAAGTTCAAAGAGGTAAACGAGGCAAACGCCGTACTCTCTGACGAGCAGAAGAGGAAGCAGTACGATTTCGAGCTCGACCATCCCAATATGGGCGGAATGGGCGGAGGCAACGGTTTTTCGGGCTTTTCGGGCTTTTCGCAGGGCGGTTTCGGCGGATTTGAGGACATAATCAGCTCGATGTTCGGCGGCGGCTTCGGCGGTTCGGCGCGCCAGGCGCGTCCTGAACGCGGCGCCGATATAGAGCAGACTGTGCGCCTTTCCTTCCTCGACGCCATAAAGGGCTGCACCAAAGAGATAAGCTACTTCCGCAACGAGCCCTGCCATTCCTGCAACGGAACGGGCGCGCGCGGCGGCACGGCATACCAGAAGTGTACGCGCTGCGGCGGCACGGGCAGGGTAAAGTTCCAGCAGGATACCATCTTCGGCCGCACCATTCAGGTGGGCGCATGCCCCGATTGCGGCGGCACGGGCAGGAAGATTACCGAAAAATGCCCCGACTGCAAGGGTAAAGGCTCAAACCGCGTTCAGACGCGCTTTACCGTAAACATTCCCGCGGGCGTAGATAAGGATAGTTCTCTCCGCAAGCGCGGATTTGGTCAGGCAGCGCCCAACGGCGGCGAGCCCGGCGACCTGTACATCTATTTCCAGATAGAGCCGCACAAGCTGCTGCGCAGGGAAGATAAGGATTTGTTTGTCACCGTGCCCATCTCGTACAAGACGGCGGTATGCGGCGGCAAGATACTCGTCCCCGGCATAGACGATATGATAGAATATCCCATTCCCGAGGGCACGGCGTCCGGCACGCGCTTCTGTCTTAAGGGCAAGGGCGTAAAAACTGTCAACGGCACTGGCAACCTCTATGTAACGGTAGAGATAGAGGTACCTTCGCGCGTAACCCGCGACCAGGCCAAGACGCTTTCGGACTTCGAAGACAGTCTTACGCTCAAGTCTTACGATAAAATGTCTAAGTTTGCAAGCACCGTTACAGCGGTCTACGGCAAGGACATCGGCAAGCAGTAAAATAAAGCTTAATTGCGCACTTTAATAAGTTTGCATTAAGTATTAATATTCGGGCAGGCAATTTGTCTGCCTTTTTTTATTGTTTACGGCGGGCAATTTGCCCGCTATTTTGATGTAAGGTTGCCTTTTTTCTGCCATTTTTTTGTTTGGCGCGCGTTTGCCCGCAATAACGAGTTGCGGGCGTACAGCCTGTGTATGGCGGTATTTTTACCGCCATTATTTTGCCGTTTGTGCGTGTTTATGAATGTTAAAATATATAATTGTTTTTTAATGTAGTAACATTTTGCGCCGTCGACATTAAAAATATTTTTTTGCTTGACAAATATGAGATAAATAATATAAAATAATTTCGGTTTCAAACTGTTAGTTATCTAACTTATCGCAGCCTTGGAAGATTTAAAAATGCACTTTTTCAGGGCATAAAAGAGGTAAAGCATTTTGGAAAACAGAAGACTTTTTGGTTTAATGTGCTATGTGAACAGGGAGATAGAAAGGCGCAACAGCGAAAATTTATCTTCCTTCGGCATAACGGGAGCGCAGCTCCAGACGCTTGTATTTGTCCACAAAAGCGCCCTTCAGGGCAAAAAAGTATGCCAGCGCGATGTGGAAAAACAGCTCAACCTGCGCGCGTCGTCGGTGTCTACCCTGCTTGCAAACCTCACATCCTGCGGGTATGTCACGCGTACATTTGCAGAGGGAGACGCACGCACAAAGTTTATAGAGCTCACTGAAAAGGGTGAAAAATTGTGCCTTGAACAGCGCGAGCTGATGGATAAATGTGATGCCATCATTCAGGACGCACTCACGGAGGAGGAGCAGGAACAGCTTAAAGTTCTGCTCATAAAAATTTTCAACCATATCAACGAGTAACCGCACGCGGCTCAATTTAAATTCGCGGCTCAATTTAAATTCATGGCGTTTGCAGATTACAATCGTTTGCGTTATTTATATCAAAGTGCAACCGTTGCAAATCCGCCGCGCCCCGTGCCGCCCGTCGTAACCCGCACGCGGGCCGACTAACCGCTGCACTCCGCGCCGCCCGTAACCCGCACGCGGTACATTCACAGTCAATCGGGCATATCAGGGCCTCAATCGGCTGTGCGCAAACAAAAACCACCAAACTTAAGCAGTCTTTTTACAGCTTTTATTTTTGACCTAACAGGAGACGATTAATGGTAAGAACACTTTTAAAGAGCGTAAAGCAGTATAAAACTGTATCCATTCTCACGCCGCTCGTCATGATAGGTGAAGCCTCGATGGAGATAATAATCCCCTTCCTTATGGGCTTTCTTATCGACGAAATTACGGCGATGGCAGAGACGACTACTTTCAGCATGAATATTGTCTGGTACGGTCTTGCAATGATTGCCTGCGCAGCGTTCGCGCTGTTCTGCGGAATTATGGGCGGTCGCCTCGCGTCAAAGGCGTCTGCCGGCTTTGCAGCCAACCTGCGCTACGATATGTACGACAATATCCAGACCTATTCCTTTGCCAACATAGATAACTTTTCTACGGCAAGCCTTATAACGCGAATAACAACCGACGTCAGCAACGTGCAGCTTGCATTCCAGATGTGTATAAGAATGCTCGTGCGCGCACCCATACTCTTTATATTCGCGTCGGTGATGACGTTCATAATATCCCCCACAATGGGCGGTATATTCATTGCCGCCGCCGTAGTGCTCGCCATTATAGTCGGTATTATTATGGTGCGCGTTTCCACGCCCTTCCGCATAATGTTCAAAAAGTACGATAACCTCAACCGCGTTGTGCAGGAGGACCTCACCGCAATAAGGGTAGTCAAATCCTATGTGCGCGAGGAGCACGAGATGGAAAAGATGCGCGCCGCCACTCAGGACGTATACAACTACTCCGTCAAGGCGGAAAAGCTGCTCAACTACCTCATGCCCGTTGTTCAGTGTGTAATATATGTCGCCATGATACTTTTGCTTATTATGGGCGGCAATATGATAATATCTGAATACACGGATTTTACCATGGGCAACCTCACTTCACTGTTGCAGTATATGACGCAAATTCTTACGGCGGTAATGCTGGTTGCGATGTGCCTGCAGTACATATCGCTTTCAAAGGGCTCTATGGACCGAATAGCCGCCGTGCTTGAAGAAAAGACCACTCTGCCCAAGCCCGAAAATGCCATAACCGAGGTAAAGGACGGCAGCATAGATTTCAACGACGTGTTTATGTCCTATATCCAGAAGGCCGACGTAACCGTGCTCAAGGATATAGACCTGCACATAAAGTCTGGCGAAACGATAGGCATAATAGGCGCAACCGGTTCGGGCAAGTCCTCGCTCGTGTCGCTCATTCCCAGGCTGTACGACGTATCTTCGGGCAGCGTAAAGGTGGGCGGCGTGGACGTCCGTAACTACGACCTCGACACCCTGCGCTCCAAGGTGGCAATGGTGCTTCAGAAGAACGTGCTGTTCTCGGGCTCTATTGCCGAAAACCTAAGGTGGGGCGACGAAAACGCCACGCAGGAGCAGATAGAGGAGGCGTGTCGTCAGGCCTGCGCCGACGAATTTATACAGCAGCTGCCCGGCAAATATCAGTACGACTTAGGCCAGGGCGGCGTAAATGTATCGGGCGGACAGAAGCAGAGGCTGTGCATAGCGCGCGCCCTGCTCAGAAAGCCCAAGGTAATAATCTTCGACGACTCCACTTCGGCCGTAGATACCAAGACAGACGCAATGATAAGGCACTCTCTGCGCACGCACGCGCCCGACGTCACCAAAATTATAATAGCCCAGCGCGTGGCCTCGGTTGAGGACGCCGACAGAATAGTCGTGCTCGACGAGGGCAAAATTTCGGGCATAGGCACTCACGAAGAGCTGCTCAAAAATAATGCGATTTACCAGGAAGTTTACCTTTCTCAGGTAAAGGGCAAGGCAGACGAAGAGGACGGAGGTGACATAAATGACTAAAAAGATAAAACAGCCTTCTGTTCACGAACAGTACGAAAACCTCAACGCCGACCAGAAGAGGCGTATTCAGCAGCACGGCACCGAGAACGGCCACCGCGTTGCAAAAATAAGGGGAAGCGGCCCTGAAAACCCCATAAAGGTTTTAAAGCGCGTACTCAACTACGCCTTCCGCAACAAAATTGCCGCCGCGCTGCTCGTCATACTTATAGTGCTCTCCTCGGCGGCTGGCGCAGTGGGTTCGTTCATGCTCACTTTCGTCATAGGCGCAATAGAGGATATGGTAAACGGCGTCCAGGGCGCGCAGCAGGAACTTTTAAGCTGGACAATAGCCCTCATATGCGTGTATGTGGTAGGCGTCTTAAGTACTTTCTCGTACAACAGACTTATGGTGTTCATTGCGCAGGGCGCTTTAAAAAGAATGCGCGACGAAATGTTCATAAACATGCAGTACCTGCCCTTAAGGTACTTTGATACGCACACCCACGGCGAACTTATGAGCCGCTACACAAACGATGTCGATACTCTCCGCCAGATGCTTTCGCAGTCCGTTCCGCAGATGATTTCCGCGGTCGTGACAATAGTGGTGGTGTTCCTCTGCATGGTATTCATGAGTTTTACGCTCACGCTTGTAATGCTTGTAATTCTCAGCGTAAATATAGTTTGCATAAAGTTTATCGGCGCCGAGTCCTCCCGCCAGTTCTTAAAACAGCAGATTTCAATCGGCAAGGTCAACGGCTATGTCGAAGAGATGATGGAGGGTCAGAAGGTCGTAAAGGTGTTCTGCCACGAGGATAAGGCGAGGGAGAGGTTTCACCAGATAAATGAGGAGCTGCGAGTAAGCGGAACAAGGGCCAACCAGCTCACCAATATGCTCGGCCCCATGTCCAACATATTAAGCTATTTCCAGTATGTTGTGGTTGCAATAGTGGGCGCGATATTCTTTGCCACGCACAGCGTAGGCGCGCTTTCGCTTTACAGTGTAGCCTTCGGTGACGGCACAGGCGCATTTACCGTAGGCGATGTAAGCGTGCTTATAGCATTCCTTACGCTCATACGCTCCTTCAACCAGCCTGTACAGCAGGTGACAATGCAGTTCAACGCAATCGTCATGGGACTTGCGGGTGCAGAGCGCATATTCGATATTTTCGATACCCCGCACGAAGACAAGGGTGGCGACGTAACTTTGGTCTACGGCGAGGGCGGCGTAGAAAAGTGGAGCTGGAAAAAGCCCGAAAAGGACGGCACATTCAGCTATATCCCTCTCCGCGGCGACATTCGTTTCAAGGACGTAATATTCGGATATACTCCCGAAAAGATTATTTTAAAGGATATCTCACTCTATGCCAAGCCCGGCCAGAAGATAGCATTTGTTGGTGCTACGGGCGCGGGCAAGACCACCATAACCAACCTCATAAACAGGTTTTACGATATACAGTCCGGCTCGATAACATACGACGGCCTGGATATAAAGAGCATAAATAAGGACGATTTGCGTCGTTCGCTGGGCATAGTCCTGCAGGATACGCATCTGTTTACGGGTACGGTAATGAACAATATACGCTACGGCAGGCTCAACGCCACCGACGAGGAGTGCATATCTGCCGCAAAGCTTGCCAATGCCGACTACTTTATAAGGCACCTGCCCGAAGGTTACAACACAATGATAAAGGGCGATGGCGGCAACCTTTCGCAGGGACAGCGTCAGTTGCTTGCAATATCGCGCGCAATGGTCTCCGAGTGTCCCGTGCTCATTCTCGACGAGGCGACCTCTTCAATAGATACGCGTACCGAAAAGCTTATAGAGCAAGGTATGGATAAACTGATGGAGGGGCGCACGGTATTTGTAATAGCGCACCGCCTTTCAACAGTGCGCAACAGTCAGGCAATAATGGTGCTCGACCACGGCCGCATTATAGAGCGCGGCACGCACGACCAGCTTATTGCGCAGAAGGGAGTGTATTATCAGCTCTATACGGGCGCATTTGAGTTAGAGTAAGTTCACAAAAATGCCGCGCTGGCCGAGCGCGGCATTTTTCGTGAGTGGAGTGGCCAGCCCCTCTTGCCGCGATATTTAAGCGCCCACGAAAATATAATCGCGGCAATTCACCCTGCTGAGGCGCAGGTATGCGCAAATTGTGTCGCGCTGGCGGAAGGAAACCTTCCTTGCGCCCGTAAATATTTAAAATAGAATAACTTTCGTTGTAATTATTTAAAACTCCCACGCACCGTTCCGCACGCTCCTTGTCTTGCTCGTATCTGCGGGGTTTTGACTGTGGGTCACAAAAATGCCGCGCTGGCCGAGCGCGGCATTTTTCGTGAGTGGAGGTGCCAGCCCCTCTTGCCGCGATAATTAAGTGCCTACAAAAAAACACAGAGGCGCGCACATTGCATAAAGCCGTTCAGTTTAAATAAAAAACCGAATAGTACAAACCGTATAAAACATAAGCTATTTTTGTGACGGCTGAGGGGATTGCAAGGCCGTGCACAAAGGGGGCCTATGTTTTTCGATTTTTTAAGCTTACTTATCGGCAAAATATTCTTATTCACGGGCGCGGTGCAGGGCAAAGGCTCTTTTCCCAAGCCCCTGTCGCCCGAAGAGGAAAAACGCTACCTTCAGCTTGCTCACGAGGGCGATAAAGAGGCAAAAAATATACTCATAAAGCACAATATGCGCCTCGTCGCCCATATTGCCAAAAAGTACTCGGGCGCGGCGGAGACAGACGACCTGCTTTCGGTGGGTTCAATAGGCCTTATCAAGGCCATCAATACCTATCGCGAGGGCAAGGGCACTCAACTTGCCACATACACCGCCCGCTGCATAGAGAACGAAATTCTCATGCTCATACGCACGGGCAAAAAACATAAAAACACCGTGTCGCTCACAGAGCCCGTCGGCGTCGATAAAGACGGCAACGAGCTCACTCTTATTGACCTTCTTCCTGAGCGGGAAGAAAACGTTTTTGCGCGCGTGGAGAGGCAAATTCAGCGCGAAAAGTTTGTAAAACTGCTCGGCGAAATTCTCGCGGAGAGGGAGTTTGAAATTATATGTATGCGCTACGGCCTCAAAGACGGCTGTCCTCATCCACAGCGCGAGGTGGCAAAAAAGCTCGGCATCTCACGTTCGTACATATCGCGCATAGAAAAGCGCGCCATAGAAAAGGCACGCAAAAAGCTCTGCCGCGACGACTTCTTTACCGACTGAACGTCATTTTGCCATTTTACGCATATCGGCGCACTTATCTTTGTTTTTTAAGCTGCCGCCAGGGCGTACGGTAAGCTTGTTTCGGGCGCTTTTATATGTACAAATTTGCGGTTTGCCTGCAGGCGGGCCGCTTTTTTATTGCATTTTTTTGCATTCAATGCTAAAATAAAGGGGAAATATTATAAAAAGGAAAAATGTTATGGGTATTTATGAAGAACTCAAAGAGCGCGGTCTTATAGCTCAGGTCACCGACGAGGAGGAGATAAGGGAGCTTATCAACGGAGGCGGCGCACGTTTTTATATAGGTTTCGACCCCACTGCCGACAGTCTGCACGTCGGCCACTTTATGGCGCTCTGCCTTATGAAGAGGTTACAGATGGCTGGCAACAAGCCCATAGTGCTCGTAGGCGGCGGCACAGGTCACATAGGCGACCCTTCAGGCCGTTCGGATATGCGCACAATGATGACTGACGAGGTCATAAACCACAACTGCGAGTGTTTCAAAAAGCAGATGGAACGCTTTATAGAGTTCGGCGAGGACAAGGCCATAATGGTAAACAATGCCGACTGGCTTTTAAAGCTCAACTATGTTGAGCTGCTGCGCGAAGTGGGCGCCTGCTTTACTGTAAACAATATGCTGCGCGCCGAGTGCTATAAACAGCGCATGGAAAAGGGCCTTTCCTTCCTTGAATTCAACTATATGATAATGCAGGCGTACGACTTCTGGCACCTGAATACCCATTACGGCTGCAATATGCAGTTCGGCGGCGACGACCAGTGGAGCAATATGCTTGCAGGCACCGAGCTTATCAGGAAAAAGAGCGGAAAAGACGCATACGCAATGACCATAACCCTGCTTTTGAACAGCGAGGGCAAAAAGATGGGCAAGACGGCCAAGGGTGCGGTATGGCTGGACGAAAACAAGACCACGCCTTACGAATTCTATCAGTACTGGCGCAACATAGACGACGCCGACGTTATGAAGTGCATAAAGATGCTCACCTTCATTCCGCTTGAAAAAATCCACGAGATGGAGGGCTGGGACGCCTCGCGCATAAACGAAAAGAAGGAGCTGCTCGCCTTTGAGCTTACAAAGCTTGTACACGGCGAGGAGAAGGCCGAAAAGGCAATGGCGCAGGCAAAGGCAGCCTTCGGAGGCGGCGGAGAGCTGCCCGAAGTTGAGGTTTCGGTAGAAACGCCCACAATAATACCCGTGCTTGTAGCAGCAAAGCTGTGCGCATCCAACGGCGAGGCGCGCAGGCTCATTCAGCAGGGCGGCGTGTCCATAGGCGAAAATAAGGTGACGGACATAAACGCACCCGTAAACAGCGGCGACGTCATTCACAAGGGCAAAAAGCAGCACATAAAGGTAATACTCAAATAATGCCGTATATCTCTGTGAGCGGCGAGTACCGCTCTGAAAAGGTGATAGAGCGCTCACGCTTCATAACGACTTCGCTGCACGTAGAGGGCGAGGAGGAGGCGCGCGCATTCATTGCGCGCATCAATGCGGAATTTAAAGACGCAACCCATAATTGCTACGCATATATAGCCGATGCAACGGGCAACGCGCCCCGATTTTCAGACGACGGCGAGCCTTCGGGAACGGCAGGCATGCCCATTCTTGAGGTAATAAAAAACAAAAAGATTTTTTGCACGGCGGTGGTGGTGACGCGCTATTTTGGCGGCATAAAGCTGGGTGCGGGCGGACTTGTGCGCGCGTATTCGGGCTGCACGGCTGAAAACCTGGACGGCGCGGTAAAACTTATTTATATGCCGTGCGAGGAGTACCGCTATACCGTCGGCTATGACAGCATAGATTTGTGCAATCGCCTTTTTGAAAAGCGCGACTGCGAACTGAAGGGAGTGGAGTATCTTTCTGATGTTACTTTTACCGTTGCGGTAAAAAAGGAGCTTGCCCCCGACTTCAATTATGCCCTGACCGACCTGCTCGGCGGCCGACTGAAAACAGAAAAACTGCGCGAATTTGAGTGTGGGTTTAAACTTTAAGCAGCGGCTTTAAAAGTGCCTGTATTTAATGAACGCGCCAATATACCAGGTCTATACAGCGCGTATTTTTGCGTTATTTGCGGCATATATGCGGGTCAATTTATAAAATTGAAAATTTAAAGACTTCATATATGCTTGTCAATCTGTAAAATTAAAAGCTTAAAGGCGGCTGCCGCAATCTGCGGCAGCCGCCTTTTAAACTTATTGCTTTAAAAAATTATAAGAAAAACAGCTTTAAGACCAAACAAGAACAGTCAGAGTTAAAAAACTTACTTTATCTCTCTTATCCAGCCTTTGGGCGCTTCAATCCTGCCCATCTGAATACCGGTGAGCGTATCGTAAAGCTTCTTTGTAACCTTTCCCATCTGCTCCATGCCGGAGGGGATGTCTATCTCCTTGCCGTGGTCAAAAATCTTGCCCACGGGCGAAATTACCGCCGCTGTGCCGCACAGGCCGCATTCGGCAAAGTCCTTCACCTCGTCAAGGCGAACCTTTCTGTGCTCAACCTTCATTCCAAGGTAGTGCTCGGAAACATAGCAGATTGAACGTCTGGTTATCGAGGGCAGAATGGAATCTGAAAGCGGCGTAACAAGCGCGCCGTCTTTGGTTATGAATATAAAGTTTGCGCCGCCCGTCTCCTCGACGTATGTGCGGGTGGCGGGGTCGAGGTACATATTCTCTTCAAAGCCGTTGTTGTGCGCGTCTACAATGGCATGCAGGCTCATTGCGTAGTTCAGGCCAGCCTTGATGTGTCCCGTGCCGCGGGGAGCAGCGCGGTCGAAGTCGGAAACGCGTATAACTATGGGCTTAATTCCCTCCTTAAAGTAGGGGCCCACGGGCGTTGCAAACATTCTGAACTGATAGTCCTTTGCAGGTTTAACGCCTATAACCTCAGAAGAGCCTATCATAAACGGTCTTATGTAAAGGGTCGCGCCGCTGCCGTAGGGAGGAACATAGTCGCGGTTGGCGGCAACTACCTTGTCCACGGCGTCCAGAAACCTCTCCTTGGGGAATACCGGCATTTCAAGCCGCTTTGCCGAATCCTCCATTCTCTCGGCGTTGAGGTCTGGGCGGAAAGTCACCACGCGTCCGTCGGCGGTGGTGTAAGCCTTGAGTCCTTCAAAACAGGTCTGTGCGTACTGGAACACGCCTGCGCACTCCGAAAGAGTTATCTTATCGTCCTCTGTAAGTTTACCTTCGTCCCACGCGCCGTCTTTGTACTGGCTGACATAGCGCCAGGGCGTTTTGATGTAGCCGAATCCCAGGCTTCCCCAATCAAGATTTGCACTCATTTTACTATACCTCTTTTTATTTTAAGGTGCGGCGATATCTCGCCGCGCTGCTCAGATTTTATACGTATATTTTATATTGTGTTTATAATGCTCTGAGCCGCCGCCCGGACGGTAACAATATATAATATATATAATAATTATACAACCGTACAGCGCGCTTTGTCAAATGCCGATTGACAATAAATTGCCATGTGTGGTAAAATTATAAAAAAAGATGCAGAGAGGGGCAGATTGTGGCAGAGATTACTTCCATAGAGCCGCAAAAAAAGGATAAAAACCGTTGCAGCGTGTATATAGACGGCAGATTTTACTGCGGCCTCACGCTCCAGGCGGCCATAAAGTACCATCTTAAAGTGGGAATGCACGTTGAAAAGCCATTCCTTGACGAAATTCAGCTCGAAACAGAAAAAAATACCGCGCTTGACAAGGCGCTTACGCACATTTCCGCAACTATGAAGACCGAGCGGCAGATACGCGATTTTCTCGATAAAAAGGGATATACCGAGGCGGTGTGTGAATACGTTATAGAAAAAATGAATTACTACGGCTTTCTTGACGACTACGCCTACTGCAAGGCATACATATCAGGTTGCAGCGGGCGAGGCAAAAGGCTTATTGAGGCCGACCTGATAAAGCGCGGAGCTTCGCGCAGTGCAATAGACAGGGCACTGTCAGAGACGGAGGAGGACGGGGACGCGGCGCGCGCCGTGGCCGAAAAGTATTTGCGCGGCAAAGAGCGCTCGCGTGAAAACTTAAGCAAGGCGTATAAATACCTTCTCTCACGCGGGTTCAGCTACGATACAGCCAAGGCCGCCCTCGACTTTGACGACGACTGAGTTGTCTGGGCGGGAATTTATAACGGGCATATATATGCGCAAACTATCAGTGCATATATAAAAAACAATGCGGCGTTGCCGCCATTCAGGGCGCAGACAATGCGGAGGTGAAGTATGTACAAAGTGTTTACGGCAGAAATGATGCGCGCGGCCGACGAATATACAATAAAAGAGCTGGGCATTTCCTCGGAAGAGCTTATGCGCAGGGCGGGCTTTGCCATAGCGGAGGAGGTTGCATCCGTAGCTGACGTCGAAGATTGCATACTCGTAGTCTGCGGCACGGGCAACAACGGCGGCGACGGATATGTGTGCGCACGCGAGCTTTTATCGCGCGGGTTCAGGGTAAAGGTGTACGCCTTCGGCGGCAGACTTTCGCCCGATTGCGAGCGCGAAAAAAACAAATTCAGCGGCACATATGCCTCAACTATTGAGGGTGATATTATTGTGGACTGCATCTTCGGCACGGGGCTGTCCCGCCCCGCAGAGGGAGTGTATGCCGATGTAATAAATGTCATAAATTCAAGCGGCGCGTATGTTGTTTCGGCAGATATTCCAAGCGGGCTCTCAGGCGACAGCGGTCTTATACACGGTGCGGCGGTAAGGGCAGACAAGACTGTGGCCATTGGTGAACTGAAGGCCGGCTTTGTGCTGGGTTCGGGCTATGATATGTGCGGCACGGTGGTAAGGCGCGATATAGGCATAGTCGCGGATGGCGCAGCGGCGCAGGTATATACCGACGAAGATATAGCCCTCTTTTATCCTTCCCGCTTGCGCAATTCGCACAAGGGCACTTTCGGCACGGCAACGCTTGCGTGTGGAAGCGGCAACTACATCGGCGCGGCAATAATGTCGGTCGCGGCCGCACTGCGCTCGGGATGCGGCTATGTAAAGGCCGTCTGCCCTGAGGAGGTGCGCCCCGCAATAGCCTCTTCCTGTCCGCAGGCCGTTCTTCAGAGCGGGTTTGACCTCACTTCCAGCGCGATAGCCTTCGGTATGGGTTGCGGCGTCTCGGAGGAGGTGTACGGCTCGCTCTGTACGCTTCTCAAAGATTATGGCGGCACGCTTATAATAGATGCCGACGGCCTCAACTGCCTTGCAGAATACGGCTTAAAGCCGCTTAAAACTGCTGTCTGCAGCGTAATTTTAACGCCCCATGTAAAGGAATTTTCCCGTATTTCGGGCCATAGTATGGCGCAAATACTGCAAAATCCGCTCGGACTTTCAAAGGAGTTTGCGTCGGAGTACGGCGTAACGCTCGTGCTCAAGGGTTCGGGTACAATAATAACGGACGGCGCGCGGACGGCGATAAATACCCGCGGCTGTTCGGCGCAGGCAAAGGCGGGCAGCGGCGATATGCTCTCTGGCTATATGTGCGGCAGCGTTGCGCGCGGACTTTCACCATTCGATGGCGCCGTGTGCGCGGCATATACTCTCGGCGCGGCGGCCGAACTTGCCGCAGGCGAACTCACCGAATACTGCGTGACGGCCGCAGATGTGCTTGCAAAGATACCGTACGCGGTAAAAGATATAATATTATCGGGCAGCGCCTTTTAAAATGCGTTGCATAAATTTATAAATTTTATAGCTCCTGACTTGAAAATAAAGGTAGAACCTTTTCAAAAAGGCAAATAAAAGGCAGCTGCGGCAAATACAGAAAAGCCTATGTGTAAATCTGTAGCTGAATGCAATTTGCCGTCAAGTGCCCGCCGCCGACAAAAGTTTTGTTTTGGGTTAATGGCGGAAAATTTGTTGAGGGGCAGTAAAGGGAGTATAAAACGCGGCGTTTTGTCAACAATAAATAAAGGCGGTTACATATAATAAATTAAAGGCTGCCTGTGCCTGCCTGGTGCAGACACTATGAGGTTGATATGAATGTTAAGCGCGGTGAACTTTACTACGCCGATCTTTCGCCCGTAGTCGGCAGCGAGCAGGGGGGAGTGCGCCCCGTATTGATTGTGCAGAACGATGTGGGCAACAAGTATTCCCCCACGATAATCGCGGCGGCCGTGACAAGCAAGATAAACAAGGCCAAACTGCCGACGCATATCGAGCTGCCTAAAAGTGCCTACGGGCTGGTAAAAGATTCCGTAATTTTATTGGAACAGATACGCACGCTCGATAAGCGCAGGCTTAAAGAGCGCATAGGCGAACTCAACGAAAATATGATGAACAGAGTGGATAAAGCCATTCTGATAAGCCTTGGGTTTGATAGTCCCGCCAGGTAAAAATCTTAATTTAAAAATTAACGGGCGCCGCGGCATTCTGCCGCGGCGCCCTGCGCATATTTTTTGTTTTTATAAAGCTTTTCAGCCGCGCAAGTCAGCTTTAATCTAATTATTTAAAGCCGTGCGGCGAAAGCAGTATCTTTTTATAAACTCTTGCGCAGTTTTCCTTGTCCTCGTGTGCAAAAAAGCCGTCCATTCTTTCAAGATAAATGCTTTCCGCGGCGCAGCCGCGCTTCATATATAATATAATTTTGTCAACAAGCTCGTCGACGGTGCGCGTGACCGGCCCGAAGCCGCCTTTTTCGTAGTCTAGGTATCCGCGCTGATAAACGTGCCCCGAAAAGAACTTTTCTCTGTCGAAGTGTGCGTATATTATCGGCTTTTTCATATATATGAAGTCGAACACGGCAGAGGAATAGTCTGTTATCACAAGGTCGCTCCGCGCAAATAATTTTCTGTAACTTCCTTCAGAAATTTCAAAGCAGTCGTCCTCTTCGCCGTCATAAAACTGTTGGCCGAATTGCTGCATAAGCGGATGCAGGCGCAGGTCAAGGGTATAGCCGTACTTCTTTCTCGCCCTCTGTAACCTTTTATCGTGCAGTACCCCGTAGTAAAACATAAAAAATTCGCTGTCTTTTTTCAGCTCCGAACCTATATATCTCCGCCAGGTGGGCATAAAGGTGATAATCTTTTTTTCGTCGCGGTATAAAAGGTCGAACCTCGGCAGCCCTGTCAGCCACACCTCGTCCTTTGAATAGAAGTAATTTCCGTGCGTAAGCGAGCGGTACTCAGGCCAGGCGGAAACGATAAAGCCTGCGGGGTCGTATTCAAACTTGTTGTGCTCGCGCGAAAGGTCCTGGTTTATAACACCGTGTTGCAAAAATACAAACCCCCTGCGCGCGCAGAAGTCGCGGTAGGCGTCGTTCTCGCCGTAAAACGGGTTCTTCATTTTTTTATATACCACGCTGCCTATGGAAAAGTCGCTCGTAAGGAACAGCCGCTTGAACTTGCGCGAATCAATGTTGACAATCTTCCCGCCGAGCGATTTTATTCGCCCTAGGTTCTGCGATTTTTCCGTGCATACAAAGTATGTCTTTACCTCCCGCCTGCGGGCGTGCGCATATCGGAAAAAGGCGTAGCCGTTGTCGTCTGAAAGGAAGTTGTCTACAATAAGCCATACGGGCTTTTTGCGCACGGCGTTTACACCTGCGGCGTACAGCCTTGCAAGGCAGGCCTTGCGGTAGTCCTTCCGTCCGGTTTTCCACAGCACGCGCAAAAATTTCAGCTCCTGCAATGCCGCACGCGCCCTGCCTGCGCGCTCCAATCTCAGTCGTCCGCGCGGCGCGGTGAGCATTATGCCGTCCTTGTAAAAGTACTGGTGCTTTATTATTTTATCCACTGGGAACAGCTTTGAAAAGTTTATTCTGCCGCATTTTACATTTATGCCGCGGTAGGTGCAGAATAAGGTAAGTTCAAGCGGCTCTTCGCGCACTTCAACGCTGCACCTCAGCACAATCTCAGGCGAAATTTCCTCGTCCCCGAAGGTTATTCCCTGCTGCCTTGGCAGCTTTTCGCAGTAAAATTTCTGTCCGCCGCCCGAAAACCAGAATTTAATGTCGTCCGCGGTTTCTGCGTCAAAGCAGTAGGTGGTAAAGTCAATTACCGCGCCCTGTTTGCTGACGTCGCAGGTCTGCATTTTTACGGGCATTGCAGAAAGTCTGCCCACGCACCAGCCGCCGCAGGCGTAAACTATGTTGCCCCAGGTTTTAAGCTTTTGTATCTCGCCCTCGCCGTAAAGTTGCAGTATGTGCGCAAGCTCGCCTGCGCTTATTCTCATTCGGGTATTCAGAAGTATGTCTGAACGGTAGGGGGAGGCTAGCGCATATTTCCAGAATTTTATAAACAGCGGAAAGTCTAGCGAGGGGGAGTAGTTCCACGGCTTTTCCTTCATTGCGTAGTGTATGATGGCAGGACTGCTCCGCGCGTGCATATACGCTGTAAATATCTCCTGCGGCAGGTCGCCCTGCATATTTTCAAGAGTGCGGTTGCCCAGGTTCTGCGGCACGCAGTTCCACTCAAAAGGCAAAAATTTAACCTTACCGCGGCAGAGTATATTAAGCCCGTCCTGGTCTGGGTAATACAGTCCCTCAACATTGACTTCGTCTATCATTCTGAAGAGGTCTACGCTCTCTCTGAACTTTTTAAGGTTGAACACCAGCACGCCCGAATTGAAGTACTCCTCGGCACGCACACCCTTAAGTTTATCGCTGAAATAGCTCTTGGGAACGTACTCCCTGCCGCTCGTGTAAAAGTGCATAGCCATGCCTATGTCGGGCACGGCGGCCAGCAGGTTATCCTCAAGCGGACAGTCAAAAAGCATTGCCGCGTCGCCGAGCACAATAAGGTCGCAGTCAAGGTACACCGCCCGCTCGTAATCCTTCATGAACCACGGCATAAACAGGCGGAAGTAGATGGCCTCAGAATAGTAGTTTATAATGTTGAAGCTGAAGGCTTTAATCTCTTCGAACAGACTTATAAAGCGCAGGCAAAAGTTCTTTCTGCCTGCAAAGATTTTTTTAAGATTGTTGCGCGCGTTTTCACCTATACCGTTTTCGAGTATGAGTATATCGTAGCAACGCTCCTTTGAAGAGTTTGCCACAAGCGATGTAAGCGCCACCGCAAGGTATGGCACATACCTGCCGTCGCTGGCAAACACCACGGGCACGCCCCCTTCAAAGGCGGGTTCGGGCGCAATTTTGGCAAGCCTTTCAAATATATCTTCCTTTTGCGTGTGTGAATTGCTTTCGTTCATATTCTTTCCTTAAAAGTGCGCGCTCCCGTCGCGCTCAAAGTAAATTGGTGCGCACATATGCCGCAAATAACGCAGTTTTATCGCTAAAAACATCGCGGCATTACGCGGTCTGGTACGGCGGAAAAGCTCGCTTTTCCGCCGTACTTTTATGGCTTGATGGCAGGTCAGATAAAGGCGTTTGCTATGCCCCTTAAAAGCGGCGTGCGCAGCAGCGCTATCTTTACCCTTGCCTTGACGGGCAGTGCGCCCGTATCTATTCCGTATCTCTGTATTATTCCGCCGTATGCGCCGTCGAACAGCTTAAGCCGTTCCCTGCGCCCCTCGCGCAGAATATCTTTAAGACAGAAGGAATACAGCCAGGAGCCAAGCTCCTTTGAATAGTCGCCCGCAAGGTTCTGTCTGTAAAAGCGCTCCACAACCTCGGCGGCAATCTCCGTCTGACGTCTTAAAAAGTTGCTGCCCGAAGTAAGCGCCAGCTTCATTGCCGAATTTTCGCGTGAAAGGTAGTTGTAGATGTACACCTTGCCGCCGCAAATCTTAATTTTTTTGGCACGCATAAGCACCTCTGTCTGGAATACCATGTCCTCGCCTATGGTCATTCCGTTCATGAACCTTATTTTATGCTCCTTCAAAAACTGCCTTCTGAACAGAGTGTTCCACACATACGGGGTGCAGGCGCGCTCTTCAAAGAAGGCGGGCAGACAGGGGCTGGGCGGATTAAATTCCTGCTCCCCCGATTTCTCGCCATACAGCCGTTCGTCGGGCGCTATGTCGGCAAGCGTGTATCTGTCCGTACCGTTGTTTATATACGCGCCGAAGTAGACCGCGTCGTATGCCGCTCTGCCGTGCGGCCTAATTGCCCCCGCTTCGGCAATATATTCAAGAGCGCCTTCGGGGAGCTGGTCGTCGGAGTCTACAAACCACACATACCGCCCGCGCGCCCGTTTAAGACCCTCGTTCCGCGCCACGGATGTGCCGCCGTGCGGACAACTTATAACCGTTATGCCGTATTTCTTTTCAAGTCCGCACAGAACGTCAAGCGACTGTTCATCGCTGCCGTCGTCCACGCATATTATGTCGCACTTTAAGTCTGTGCGCTGTTTCAAAATGCTCTCTGCGCACCGTGCCGCATGTTGCCCGCTGTTGTAGCAGGGCATAATAAATGTAATATCGCAATTACCCATTCAAATACCTTTTAATTATTATGGGCAAAATCGCACATATTAACCGCAGCAGCATAAAACGCAGCTTTAAGCTGAGTGGGGCTCTGGTGCTACTTTGCACTTTGCGCCTCGGCCTTAACTCCGCGCCTATTAAAGCGGGGGGTGCTTGCGCCGCGCACACGTCGCCGCGCAAAAAAGCCTCGAACAATTGCGCCTCGGCCGAAGCACCACACAATAAAACCGCCGCGCACACGTCGCCGCGCAAAAAAAATGCCGCGGCGCAATTTAGCGCCGCGGCATTTTTTAAGATAAATTGTAATTAAAAGTTGTTCTTTTTAAGTTCGGCAATGGCGCTTTTAAGGAAGTATTCAGCCGTACTTTCCTTGCGCACAGCGCCGAGCGCCTCGTCAAAAGTGAACCAGCGCACCTCGTCAATCTCCTCCGCGTCAATTTCGGGCTCGCCGTTTTCGGCCATACTCAAAAAGTTGAGCATGAGCACGTTTCTCGGTTCGTGATAGCGCGAGCTCATAAATTTGAACTTGACGGTATTGAGTTTGGTTTCCTCTTTGAATTCGCGCGTTACGGCCTTTTCTGCCGTCTCGCCCTTCTTGATGTATCCTGCAAAAAGAATGTAATCGCTCTGGTCCTTATGCTTTGCGAGCAAAACCTTATCTTTTTCTCTGTTGGTAACTACCATGCTGACCGCGGTGGCAAACTGAGGGAAGCGGTATTCGTTGCACTTTTTGCAAAAGGGTACAAGTCCTTCCCTGTGGTTGAATACAAGCGTCAGCTTTTCGCCGCATTCCATGCAATACATAATATTATCCTCCTTAATTTTATTTGCGCCTTCCGTGCGCATTTATATCTGAATTTTATTAAACGATTATCATTATAAAACATTTTTTTAGGATTTTCAATTAAATAGAGTAAATTTCACAGCAACTTGACATATTTTTTACAATACGATATAATTTATGCAGTAAAATGTATTCAAATGGGGGATAAAATAATGACATACAACGAGGCATCCGCCCTTCTTGCGGAACACGGTCAGCAGCAACTTCTTGCATATTTTGAAGAACTTACCGAAAAGCAGCGCGAATATCTGCTCGGTCAGATAGCTAAAATCAACTTTACGCCCTACCACGCGCTCGATTTGGGCGGAGCCAGGCACATAGGCAACCTTTCGCCCGTGCCCGCACTCTCTGTACGCGAAACGGAGGCGCGGAGGGAGGAGTTTGAAGCTCTGGGACTTGCCGCCATAAGGCAGGGCAAGGCGGCGGCTGTACTGCTTGCGGGCGGCCAGGGTACGCGCCTCGGCAGCGACGGACCCAAGGGCGCGTACAATGTAGGCATCACGCGCGAGCTCTCCATATTCGCCTGCCAGTTCAACAACATCAAAGAGGTTACAGACAAGGCAGGCGCGTATTTCCATATCTTTGTAATGACGAGCGAAGTCAACGACGCCGCCACAAGGCAGTTCTTCAAAGATAATGGCTATTTCGGCTATCCTGAAGAAAAGATACACTTCTTTGTGCAGGATATGGCGCCTTCGTGCGATGCAGACGGCAAAATCTTTTTGGAAGAAAAGTGGAAGGTTGCCTGCTCTCCCAACGGAAACGGCGGCTGGTACTCCTCGCTCATCAAAAACGGCGAAGGCCATATCCTCAAGGAAGAGGGGATAGAGTGGCTCAATGTGTACAGCGTGGATAACGTCCTGCAGCGCATATGCGACCCCGTATTTATCGGCGCGACCATAGAAAGCGGCTGCGGCTGCGGCGCAAAGGTAGTAAAAAAGGCCTCTCCCGAAGAAAAAGTGGGCGTTCTCTGCATGGAAAACGGCGCGCCCAATATTGTTGAGTATTACGAGATGCCTCCCGAGCTGGCAGCAAAGCGCCGTCCCGACGGTGAACTTCTTCTGCCCTACGGAGTTATACTCAACTATCTGTTCAGGGTGGATTTGCTCGATAAAACCGTGCACGAAAAACTGCCTATGCACCTCTCGTTCAAAAAAATACCGCACATCGAAAACGGCGTAAAGGTATTCCCCGAACAGCCCAACGGCTACAAGTTCGAAATGCTCGTTCTCGATATGATAAGACTTATGGGCAGCTGCCTCGCCGTAGAGGTTGTGCGCGAAAAAGAGTTTGCGCCCGTAAAAAACAAGACGGGTACAGACAGTGTGGAATCTGCCCGCGAGCTATTAAAGCTCAACGGCGTAACGCTTTAAAACTCTTCAAAGGTTCAGCCGATTATAAACGGCTCTCTGCCCTGTATAAATTGTTAAAACGGCGCGCCGCGCGCGGCGCGCAAATCATATCTTAAGGAAAGTAATTTTATATGGTTAAAAAATCAATGCGTATTTTTGCCGCAATTGCGGCGTGCATCGCGCTTATTGCCTGCTTGTTTCTCTCTGCCTGCTCTTTTGCGCGCGACGGCCGCGACGGCGAAGACCTTACGCTTATGAGTATGATGGAAGAGGTGAACGAGGAGCTCATCGCCCAGGGCAAACAGCCCTACACCAGCATACTCGACTTTGTCGAGGACTACTTCGGGTATGTCTCTGACGAGGCTCAGGAGGCCGTCTCCGAAAAGAGCATAATTAACTATTCTCTTCTCAGCTCGGTGGCAATCGTCTCTGAGTTTTCTTCAGGGTCGCTGTTCGAGCAGACTTATTCGGTATTTACCGGCTCGGGCGTGATTGTCGACATAGACAGACAGAACGGCGACGCGTACATTGTAACAAATGCCCACGTCGTATGCAACACCGAAGGCTCTCAGACTGAATACTGCAACAGCATTTACGCCTATCTCTATGGCAGCGACGTAATGGATGTGGACTACTTTGTATATAACAATGTAGGCGTCCAGAACATAAACGGAATAGATGCCTCTGATATAGAGATTGTGGGCGTATCCCTCACTTACGACCTTGCCGTTCTCAGGGTAGAGGGCAGCGAGGTGCTTGCGCGCAGCAACGCCGTTGCGGCAAGCTTTTCAGAGGACGAAGTTTTTGCCGTGGGCGAAAGAGTATATGCAATAGGCAATCCCCAGTGGGAGGGCCTCTCCGCCACGCGCGGCATAATCAGCCGCGAATCGCAGAACATCCATCTCGACATAGCTACAACCGCATTCAGAGTAATGCGTACGGACGCGGCCATAAACGGCGGCAACTCGGGCGGCGGACTGTTCAATATGCGCGGCGAGCTTGTCGGCATAGTCAATTCGGGCGCGGCCAGCGT
Source organism: Candidatus Coproplasma excrementigallinarum (assembly GCA_018714625.1). Lineage (GTDB taxonomy): Bacteria > Bacillota > Clostridia > Christensenellales > Borkfalkiaceae > Coproplasma > Coproplasma excrementigallinarum. The sequence continues at coordinate 3,540 of DVNE01000037.1, read as the reverse complement.
TATTGAAGAGGACGGCGTCACCATAAACGATATAGATAATATGAGCTATGCCCTTCCCGCAACCTACGCGCGCAGAGTGGTTCAGTCTATGATTGACCGCTACGAAGAAAATAACCGCACCTTCTACGACGTCCGCAAGGCCACGCTCGGCGTTACCTCTGTCGTTGCCGATTCCTATGCCCGCTACGATGGCGAGCTTGGCGAAACGGTGATAGAGCAGACTGTCGCGGTAGACAGCGTAAGTGCACAGCCTGCGATGGGAGTGCTCCGCGGCGGCGACATTCTCAAGGGCTTTTCCGTTGGCATCGTGCAGACAGCCATTGCAGACGGTGCATACACCCAGAAAAATTCTGCGTTTAGCGTACCCGAGGATACAGGCTTCAGGGTTGCGCGCCACTATTTTTCGTTGGATGTCGAGCGCAGCTATACCGTTACGGACGCAATGTTTGCCGTCCGTCAGGGCGACACTGTCGAGATTGTAATAGAGCGCAACGGCCAGACGATGTATGCCTATATCACATTTGACAGCGCAAATTACTTCCGTACTTACAGCTGATATATAGCTTTATTTGCGGTTTTGAATTTTAAGCCACATAAAAAGCCGATAAAATTTTAAAAGTAAAAATAAAAATGCGTTGCATAAGCAGCGCATTTTTTGTATGTTTTGTATGCTTGTTATATAGGGCAATCGGGTGGAGGAGGTATAAGCTGTGCTTATTGCACCCGCCGCTGTCATTGGCAGGCCTATAAAGGTGAGCCAGAACAGCGTAGGGCTCTCGCCCCTGCCTGCTGAAGTTCCGAAGTCGACAATGCCGGTTATGGCAAGCGCAAGCCCGCACACTAAAACTATCGGCCCTATAATTTTGAGCACACGTTTGATTTTGTTGTGCTTTTTGTCGTTCATATAAATTCCCCCTTATGGCCGTTTACTGCCTTATCAGCGCATAAACCTTTTCGTCGTGCAGTTTTCCATACTTTACTACGGCCTTGACAAGCGTACCTTCGTACTCAAAACCGCAGTTTTTCAGTACCTTGCACGAGGCAATGTTTTCAGAAAATGCCGTTGAATACAACCTGACAATGTCGGTGTTTTCCATTATATAGCGCACGAGCTGTTTGAGGGCGGCGGTGGCAACGCCTCTGCCCCACAGCTCTCTCTTTACATAGTAGCCCACTTCGGCGCTCATTCTTTTGATGTTCTCGCCGCGCAAGGCCGAAATGCACCCCGCAAGTTTTCCGTCTGCAACAATGGCAAAGGCATATAGCCTGTTTTTGTCGGCATTGAGGCACTGGTTTATGTACCACGAGGCGTCCGTCACGGAGTAGGGGAAGGGCAGGTCGCGCATGAACTTGTGCATATCCTTTTCGTTTAATATCTCTGAAAGGGCGAACGCATCGCTCGTCATCCATTCACGCAAATAAACTTCCATATCGTTCTCCTCTTTAAAAGCTGAGCTTAAACAATATCGTATAAGGTATATACAGTATAACACTGTCCATAAGCTTTCGTCAACTGTAAATCAAATTTAAAACTGCGGCGGGGGCTGCAAGCCCGCGCCGCATAAAACGCGTTATCTGCGGCATATGTGCCGCTCTTTTTAAATTTAAGCGCATGGGGACATTGTTTATAGTCACGCTGTTGTTGTATACTGCCTTACGCTTAAAATTACATTGCGAGCCATCCGCCCGCGCCATTTAAATATTTTTGCACCGCTCTTTAATCTGTATAGTACACCGTTAAACTATGTTGCGCCGCGCGCCAATTTTGGCGCGCGGCGCAACAGCCTTGATTTGTATTGCCGTACAGGTAAATCAACCTGCCGCTTTGTGGCGGTATAAAAATAAAAAACTAAAGGTTTATAGTTCAGATAACAATCAGTTGCCCTTTACGCGCGCAACGTTCACGTTGTCCTTTGCGCGGTCGCGCAGCGATTTTACGGGGTGCTCGCCGTCCTGATAACGGTAGTCCTTGCCCATCGTCTTTATCGCCTTCTCTATCACAAGGTGCGAAGGCGTCTTTGTCCCGTCCGATAAAAATTTTTGCTGGAATGTGAAATAACGGAAATTATCGGGCAGTCTGGCGAGCTCGGAATATCCTTCGTCCTTCATTGTAAGGGTGATTGTTTCCTTGAGCACCTTTCGTATATATTCCTTGTTCGAGCCGAGTTTAAGCAGTTCGGGGAACTCTCCGTCGCCGCCGATTACCTCTTCATAGCTCTTCTTTTCGTACTTTTTAAGCATTGCAGCCGCCGTCTTAAGGTGGCTTATCTCCATCTTGAAGTGTTCCAGCCATATGCGTTTGATGTTTTCGTCGGTCTCATCCTCGTACATAGAGTAGTAAAGCCAGCACTCGGTGTATTCGTGCATTACCCACATCTCCAGCCAGGTGGGGTTGGGGTCTTTCAGACTTTCGTACTGAGTTACGTGCGCCTCTTCAATCATTGCTATCTCGGCGTACAGCCTGCGCCCCAGGTCGTTTTTGTACCACTGCGCAATGTTCATATAGTAGTTCATGGTCTGCTGTTCTGCGGCTGTTATGGTGTTTACCACAAGCTTGCTGTAAAGGTCTGCCGTCTTGCAGTCTATATGCGGCTTTACCTCGTCCGCGGGGAAGCGGTGCTCGGCAATGGTGGGGCGGCCGGGCATAATCTCGGTAAACTTGCCGACCAGCATATCCGCGTCTATGCCCTTGTCCATCTTCAAAAGGTTTGCGTAGCGGTAGAGGTGGTCAAAGTCCTCCAAAAGCGCAAAGTTCAGCGCCTTTATATTGTTCTCGTCCTTTTCGTGTATGGCAAGGGCGGCGGTCAGGTCCACGGCGAGCTGTTCGTAACCTATGGTAGTTTCCAGAATGCTCTCGTTCAGCGGTTTCAGACAGCTTATGCGCTTTTGCTGTTGCTGTTCCTGCCTCCGCACAACGGCAAGCGCCGTCTTTATCTCGGGTATGTCGCAGTGTCTTGCAAACTGGTGCATAAACCACGCCGATTCAAACTCAGTGCCGTTCATAAGTATAACGCGCGTCTTTGTGTATGGCGAGGTGCGCTCCTTGTTGTAGCTCTTCGGGTACATTTTTTTCAGCGGTAAAAAGTTGTTTTCGAGCGATCTGCATCTCTCTTTAAAAGGATTCATAATAAACCTCCGTGTAAGTTTTTGCCCTTGCCGCCCTGTTTTAACCGCATTTTAACGGCAAAATGTAATATTTTGTGTTTTGTGGCTGTAAATTTTGACCTTGCGCATAAGTTAAAATTATACCCGCCATTAAATATAATAATGAATTTATATGCGCCATAAAGCTTCGCACAAACAATTCGGCGCAGAAATTTGAAAATTTTTGCGCCGCGTTCTTCTATAAATTGCGTGCAGCTCAAGAATTGAATATCATTCGGCATGCGCGGCTTTCAAATTCTTGCGGCGTACAGCTGAAAAACAGACCGCACGTATATCTAAATGTACTGCGCGCAAACCCGTATGCACCTTGAAAAGTCTTTTCGACTTTTCAAGGTGCATATTTTTATGCGGCAATATTTTAGCGGCGGCGGTGCA
>DVNE01000036.1 GCA_018714625.1 Candidatus Coproplasma excrementigallinarum | reverse complement strand
GCTATTTTAAAATCATTGAATTTTATCTTTCGGAGCAATGGAAGATAAGTCCGATGGTGCCGGGTCCGCAGTGCGCCGCAATGACGGGACCTACAGGCTGAACGACCACATCGGCGTTAAAGCGCTCGCGGAGAGTATCGGCAAAGTTGTTTGCAAGCTCTTCACAGTCAGCCTGAAGGACGAACATCTTGTACTTATCGAGCTCGCTGCCCTTTTCTTCGACATAGCCAAGCAGTTTGGAAATAGCATTTCTGAAGCCGCGCGCCTTTGCAACACTTACAATTTTGCCCTCGTTATCGAAGTAGAGGACGGGCTTTATGTTCAGAAGACCGCCGACGACCTTTGTTGCACCTGATATTCTTCCGCCGCGGTGCAGATAGGTGAGGTCGTCCACGGCAAAATAAGTGGCGGTGTGGGGGATAAGCTCGTCGAGGTAGGCGTCAAGCTCCTCCAAGGTTGCGCCGTCGCGCTTTTTTAAAGCTGCATAGTAGGTGACAAAGCCGCTGCCGAGTGAAATAGTTTTAGCGTCTTTGGTCATAATCTTTCTTTCGGGGTACTTTTCTTTGAGCTTGGCTATGGCTGCGTCCATCGCATTAAATGTGGCGCTCATTTTATGCGAAAAAGTTACATAGTAAATATCTTCGCCGCGCGCAAGTACGGGTTCAAAATACTCTGTATAGGAAAACTCGTTGAGCGCCGAAGTCTTAGGCACTTCGCCGGCACGCATCTGGTCGAGGAACCCTTTGAAATCGGTATGCTCGCCCATATCGTAAAAATATTCCTTGCCTCCTATCGTGTAAGGCATGCGTATGACGTTGAGACCAAGCTCGGCGACTGTCGTATACCAAAGCTCGCAGTTTGAATCGCAAAATAACTGATACATTTATCTCTCCTAATTATACAATTTTATATTCAGGAAATTTTATTTTTATCTACAAAGAAGAAGGTGAACTCTCCGCTGACACACATTTTACCGTCGACGAAGCCTTCGGCCTTTATAACATAGCAAGCTGCAATGCTGCGCTTGAGCTCGCAGGTAAATTCTACGGTATCGCCGGGACGCACGGGAGTTTTAAAGCGAACGTTGTTCATTCCTGCAAAAAGAGGCAGTTTTTCGCCGAGTTTGTCTGCCATCATTGCGCAGGCTGACTGCGACGCCATCTCGCACAATATAACGCCTGGAACGACGGGGGTGCCGGGGAAGTGCCCCTGAAGGAAAAATTCGTCTCCGCGCACCGTGTATTTGCCGTACGATTTGCCCTCTTCGTCGGTATATGCCTCGTCCACAAGCAGCATGGGCTCGCGGTGGGGCAGAATGTTTTTTATTTCCTCTCTGTTCATTTATTCACCTGCAATATATTTATTTGCGCCCGAAAGTATTTCTTCCGCCTGCGCAGTTATCTCTTCAAGTATCTCTCTGCAAGTCTGCTCTTTTTTTACAAGCCCCGCAGACTGTCCGCACATAAATACACCGTTTACGTCGTCGCCCTCGGTCACAGCCTTTCTGAGTGCGCCCGTTCCGTATGCGCTCAATTGCTCGTCCGTGACCGTTTCGTCCTTTTCAAGCTCTGCAAATTTGCGTGAAAATGGAGTTTTAAGCGAGCGGACGGGGTGTCCGAGCCTTCTTCCGCTGACCATGGTGGAGGTATCGCCCGCCTTGAGCACCTTTGCCTTGTAATTGGGGTGAATATTGCACTCATTGGCAACAAGGAAGCGCGTACCCATCTGTATGCCTTCGGCTCCCAGCATAAGCGCGGCGGCGTAACCTCTGCCGTCGGCAATGCCGCCTGCGGCTACGACGGGTATTTCCACGCCGTCGGCTACCTGCGGAATAAGGGCCATTGTATTTGCCTCGCCGATGTGTCCGCCCGATTCGCCGCCCTCGGCAACGACTGCTACCGCGCCGCGCTTTGCAACCATCTGCGCGAGCGCCACCGAGGCAACGACGGGTATTACTTTAACGCCTGCCTCAATCCACTTTTTCAAATATGTAAGTGGGTTGCCTGCACCGGTGGTGACAACGGGCACTTTCTCCTCTACAATAACTTCGGCAACTTCGGCCGCGTGCGGACTCATCAGCATTACATTTACGCCGAACGGTTTATCGCAGTTTGCGCGCAGCTTTGCAATCTCTGCGCGCAGCTGTTCGCCGTTCATATTCATTGCGGCTATTATTCCAAGCCCTCCGGCATTGGATACCGCAGATGCAAGGGCAGCGTCGGCAACCCACGCCATACCGCCCTGAAATATCGGATATTGTATACCGAGAAGTTCGGTAATCCTCGTCTTAATCAAAGTATAATCTCCTTAATTGATAAGTCTTAACACTATTTGTGAAAGTTACGGTTTAATTATAGCAACTAATCGTTGAAAAGTCAAGAAATGCCTGCAAATCTTTATGCAAGCAAAAGCCTTTTAAGGCGATCTTACAGCATTTTCTGGCGGAAATTTTAAGCTTTTACATATATTAATGTTATTTAACGCTGACGCACTAAACCACATTGAGCACATAAAATTTGAGGTAATGCGTTTCGTCAGCACAGAGCAGCGAGGGGTGGTCGGGCGCCTGCGTTTTTACCTCAACGCCGCGCACGGTGCGGCCGCTCTCTTTTGCCGCCTCGGTAAGCATTCTTTCAAACAGCGTGGGCGTCATATAGTGCGAGCAGGAGCAGGTAATCAAAAAACCGCCGCTCTTTACAAGTTTAAGTCCCTGAATGTTTATGTCTTTATATCCGCGGTATGCGTCTTTGACCTCGGCCGCCGATTTGCAGAATGCAGGGGGGTCAAGAATGACGAGGTCGAACTTTCTGCCCTCGCGCCTGAACGAACGGAGCGTTTCAAATGCATCGCCGCAGAGCGTGGTTATATTTGTAAAGCCGTTGAGCGCGGAATTTTTTTGCACGTTTTCAAGGGCAAGGGGAGAGATGTCGCACGCGGTGACAGACTTTGCAACGGTGGCGCAGTTGAGCGAAAAACCGCCGCTGTTGCAGAAACAATCGAGCACCTCGCCACCTGCGGCGTATCTTCTTGCGGCAAATCTGTTTTCCTTCTGGTCGAGGAAATAGCCCGTCTTCTGACCGTTCTTTATATCCACAAGCATTTTTATGCCGTTTTCGTCAATCTCCGCAAAGTCGGGTACTTCGCCATATAAGAGCCCTTTCACCTCGGCAAGCCCCTCTTTTTTTCTCGCCGCGACATCGCTGCGCTCATAGATGCCCCTGGGTGAAAATATTTTTACAAGACAGTCGGTGATGAGCTGTCGCCTTAAATCCATTCCGAGCGAGAGCAACTGAACGGAGAGGTAGTCGCCGTACTTATCGACGATAAGCGCAGGCAGGCCGTCGGCCTCTGCAAATACCGCGCGGCAGCAGTTGCCGTACCCGAGGCACTTTCTGTATTCCCAAGCGGCGGAAATCTTTTCGAGGTAAAACGCCTCGTCATCCGTCTCGTTGCCGCGGATAAAAATGCGCACAAGTATTTTAGAGGCGTGGTTTATATAGCCCTTGCCTATAAACCTTCCGTTATAAGACCACACGGATGCAAGAGAACCGTTTTTATCCTTGCCCTCGATTTTTGCAACCTCGTTGTCGTAAACCCAGCTGTGACCTTCAACTATCCGCTTTTCTTCATTCTTTTTAAGATAAATATCGTATGCCATAATTCAAGTCTACCAAACTGCAAACATAAATGCAAATATAAAACGAATATATTTGATTTTTGCCGTTAAAAATGTTAAAATCTGGTAGATATGAAAATGCTACTCAAGTATCTCGGCAGCTACAAGAAAGAGAGCGTGCTCGCGCCGCTCTTCAAATTTCTTGAGGCCTGCTTTGAGCTTATCGTCCCGATAGTCGTTTCGGCGATAATAGATAACGGAATAGAGGCAGGCAAGGGCGCGGGCTACGTCGCGTGGATGTGCGTAGTGCTCGTCGCCCTCGGCGCTGTCGGACTTGTATGCGCCGTGTTCGCGCAGTTCTTTGCAGCAAAGGCGGCGGCAGGCTTTGCAAAATATCTGAGGCGAGACCTCTTCAATAAGATGCAGTCGCTCTCCTATGCCGAAATAGACGGTCTTGGCACTTCGAGAATGATAACCAGAATGACAAGCGACGTCAATCAGGTGCAGAACGGGGTGAATATGGTTTTGCGCCTCTTTATGCGTTCACCCGTCATTGTCTTCGGCGCAATGATATGCGCATTTATTATAGACGCGTTTGCAGGCGCGATATTTGCGGGCGCGATAGCGGTGCTGTGCATAATTGTATTCGGCATACTTCTTATAACTATACCGCTCTATAGGCGCGTCCAGGGCAATCTCGACGGAATAACGACGTACACGCGCGAGGCGCTCACCGGCTCTCGCGTAATACGCGCTTTCTGCAACGAGGATAAGGAGATAGAGGCCTTCAATGCCAAAAACACCGCGCTAAGGCGTTCGCAGACGTTTGCAGGCAGGATTTCCGCCCTTTTAAATCCGCTCACATACGCAATAATAAACGCGGCCATAATCATACTTTTATATACGGGCGCGATAGAAGTTGACGCCGGCACACTTTCAAACGGCAATGTGGTTGCGCTGTACAACTATATGTCGCAGATACTTGTTGAACTTATCAAGCTTGCCAACCTCATAATAACCGTTACAAAATCCTTTGCATGCGCGGGTAGACTGAGCGAGGTGCTCTCAATGAAATCCTCGCTTGTAAGGGGAAGCAGCGAGCGGCACGAAGATATGCCCTTTATCTGCTTTGATAACGTGTGCATGAAGTACTCGCCCGATGCAGGATACGCCCTGTCAGGCGTCAGTTTTACCGCACAGCGCGGCGAAACGATAGGCATTATCGGCGGTACAGGCTCCGGTAAAACCACGCTCGTCAATTTAATTCCGCACTTTTATGACGCAAGTCTTGGCGGAGTGTATGTTGACGGCGTAAACGTCAACGGATACACGGACGAAGATATCCGCTCGAAGTGCGGCATCGTACCCCAGCGCGCCGTTCTGTTCAAGGGGACAATTGCAGAAAATATCAGATGGGGCAAAGAGGACGCAACAGACGAGGAGGTTATGCAGGCGATAGACGCCGCCCAGGCCTCGGATGTGGTAAAATCCAAGCGCAAAGGCCTGGATGAAATGGTTGAGCAGGGCGGACTGAATTTTTCGGGCGGACAGAGACAGCGCCTTACAATAGCAAGGGCGCTCGTCAAAAGGCCTGAAATACTTATTCTTGACGACAGCGCGTCTGCGCTCGACTACGCAACCGACGCGGCGCTCCGCCGTTCAATAAAGAACCTCGACTATAAACCTACTGTATTCATAGTATCGCAGCGCACCTCGTCCATACGCAACGCCGATAAAATAATAGTGCTCGAGCACGGCGAGGTTGCGGGAATAGGCACGCACGAAGAGCTGCTTAAAAACTGCGAACTTTACCGCGAAATTCACTATTCGCAATACGAAAAGAAGGAGGAAGCGTAAAGATGCGTCCTCTCAATCAGAAACAGACAATAAAACGCATATTCAGGCAGCTTAAAAGTTACACGGGATATATTATACTCTCTGTATTGCTGTCAATAATAACAGTTGCAGGCACGCTGGCCGCGCCCATCTTTTTCGGTGACGCAATCAACTGCATGATATACGGCGGCACTGACTGGCAGAAGATATTTTTCTATTTTGTAATCTGCGGAATAAGCATTGCGATTACCGCCATTTCGCAGTGGATACAGAATATCGTAAACAATAAAATAACTTTTTCGGTGACTGAGGATATACGGCGCGAGATATTCGCGCACATTCAGCGGCTGCCGTTAAGCTATCTCGACGATCACCCCTATGGCGACATCGTAAGCCGCAATATTGCCGATGTGGACACCTACGCAGAAGGACTTCTGATGGGCTTTACGCAGTTTTTTACGGGTATTCTTACAATACTCGGCGCGCTTGCAATGATGTTCGTGTACAACTGGATAATAGCCATAGCGGTATTTGTGCTTACGCCACTTTCGCTGTTCATCGCAAAGTTTATATCTACCCGCACATACAAATTGTTCCGCAAAAACTCGCAGATACGCGGCGAGCAGACGGCATTCATTGACGAGATGGTTGGCAACCTCAAGGTCGTTCAGGCATTCTCTCACGAGGACGAAAATTCGGAAAAATTTGACGAGATAAACGAGAGGCTGACAAAAGCCTCGCAGGACGCCACATTCTTTTCCTCTCTTCCCAACCCGACGACAAGGTTTGTCAACGCGCTTGTATATGCCGCCGTTGCGCTTGCGGGTGCGCTAACTATTATATTTGCGCTTCCGCTGCCATTCGTCTTCGATGTTGGCAGACTGAGCACGCTTTTAAGCTATGCAAACCAATACACAAAGCCCTTTAACGAGATTACGGGAGTTATAACCGAACTTCAGAACGCAATAGCCTGCGCAGGCAGAATATACGAACTGATTGACGAGCCCGAGCAGATACCCGACAAACAGGACGCCGCAGAGCTTAAAGACGTGGAGGGAGAAGTCACTTTCAAGGACGTGTGCTTTTCCTATACTGACGAAAAGAAACTCATTGAAAACCTCAATTTAGCCGTAAAAGCAGGCCAACGCATTGCCATTGTCGGCCCCACGGGCTGCGGCAAAACTACGCTTATAAACCTGCTGATGCGCTTCTACGACGTCAAAAACGGCGCAATATCGGTTGACGGACACGATATAAGGGATATAACCAGACATTCGCTCCGCCGCAACTACGGAATGGTATTGCAGGATACCTGGCTTAAAAGCGGCACTATAAAGCAGAATATTGCAATGGGCAAACCGGACGCCACCGACGAGGAGATTATAGCCGCGGCAAAGGAGGCGCATGCCCACAAGTTTATAATGCAGCTTGAGAACGGGTACGACACCTTTATTTCAGAGGACGGCGGCAACCTTTCGCAGGGACAGAAACAGCTATTATGCATAACGCGAATAATGCTCGTCCTGCCGCCAATGCTCATTCTGGACGAGGCGACCTCGTCGATAGATACGCGAACGGAAATGAACATTCAGCGCGCCTTTGCCGAAATGATGGAGGGCAGAACTAGCTTTATCGTGGCGCACAGGCTTTCTACCGTAAAGAATGCCGACCTCATACTCGTCATGCGCGACGGCAAGATTATAGAGCAGGGCAGGCACGACGAACTTATCGCCCTCGGCGGATTTTACAACAATCTGTATAACAGCCAGTTTGCAGTATAATCTATTTTAAACCTTAGACGTGTAAAAGTTTATTACAGACCGCAAATTCAGGCGGACGAAAGTAAAAAAACAGATAAAAATAATCGGAGAACAAAATGCTTCAGGTAACAAACGTTTCGCTGCAATACGGCAGCAAAAAACTTTTCGAGGACGTAAACCTCAAATTCACAAAGGGCAACTGCTACGGAATAATAGGCGCAAACGGTGCAGGTAAATCTACCTTCCTTAAAATACTGAGCGGCGAAATAGAGCCCAACAAAGGCGAAGTATCGCTCGATAAAACGGAGAGAATGTCTGTTCTGCAACAGAACCAGAATGCGTTTGATAACGTGACGGTGCTGCGCGCCGTCATGCTCGGACACAAAAAGCTTGTGCGGATAATGGACGAAAAGGACGCGCTCTATTCAAAAGCGGACTTCACGGAAGAGGACGGAGTGCGCGCAAGCGAGCTTGAAGCAGAGTTTGCCGAGTTAGGCGGCTGGGATGCCGAATACGAGGCTCAGACCCTTCTGAACGAGCTTGACATAGGCGAAGAATACCACAATAAGCTCATGGCCGACCTCGACGCAAAGCAGAAAGTCAAGGTGCTGCTTGCTCAGGCGCTCTTCGGCAATCCCGACGTGCTTATACTCGACGAGCCCACCAACAACCTCGATATAAAGACGGTTCGCTGGCTTGAAAACTACCTGCTCGACTTTGAAAACACCATAATAATCGTATCGCATAACAGGCACTTTCTGAACAAGGTCTGCACATATATCTGCGACGTTGACTACGGCAAGATAAACATGATGCTCGGCAACTACGATTTCTGGTATCAGACCAGCCAGCTCCTTGCCCGCCAGCAGCGCGACCTGAACAAAAAGAACGAACAGCGCGCAAAAGAGTTACAGGAATTCATAGCCCGCTTTGCTGCAAATGCCTCGAAGTCGCGCCAGGCAACTTCAAGGAAGAAAGAGCTGGAAAAACTCACCATATCAGACTTCAAGCCCTCGCTCCGCAAGTATCCCTATATAGACTTCAAGTATGAAAAGGAGCTCGGCAACGACATTCTTATGGTTGAAAACCTCACTAAAAAGGGCTACTTTGAGAATGTTTCCTTCACCGTACAGCGCGACGACAAGATAGGCATTGTAAGCGACAAGAGTACGACCATCTCTATGCTCTACGATATTCTGATGGGTAAGGTACAGCCCGACGAAGGCACAGTTAAGTGGGGCAAGACGGTTACCGCCTCGTACTTCCCCGAAAACAACAACGAGTACTTCCAGAACTGCGAGCTTACGCTCGTGCAGTGGCTCAGCCAGTTTTCCAAAGACCATTATGAGGAGTACCTGCGCGGCTGGCTCGGCAGAATGCTCTTTTCCGGCGAGGAGGCGTTAAAGCAGGCAAAGGTTCTTTCGGGTGGCGAAAAAGTACGCTGCATGCTCGCTAAAATGATGCTTGAAGGGGGCAACTTTCTCATTTTTGACGAGCCGACGAACCACCTCGACCTCGAAAGCATAACGGCGCTCAACAACGGAATGAAAAACTTTAAAGGCTGCATGCTGTTTACCTCGCACGACCAGGAGCTTATGAATACCGTAGGCAACAGAATAATAGAAATAAACGGCACAAAAACATTCGATAAAAAACTCACCTATGACGAGTACATTGATTTGATAACCCAATAACTTTTAAGATTATTGTAAAATAATAGTTATTGTCCCGAGCCAAACATGAGGCTCGGGACAATTTTTTTATTGTATATAATGCAAGAAACAAATTCGCAACATCTATGAGTGAAAGGTAGAAAAATGGCTTTTATATAAATGAAATATGGGGATTTTTGCATTTATGACAAAATGCTTTGCCGTGCATAGAGTATGAAATTTATTTATATTTTACAATATTCGACAATACTATTCAAAATGTATTATATTTTTCAATAAAAAATTTTGAATATTTTACAAAATTACTTTACATATGCCAAAATGCATAGTATAATCTTAATCGTCAGTCAAAAAAACTTATTTTTGGGAGGATGCTATGAAAAAGGCAAACATTGTTATTTTTGAAAGCAGCGAAGAATTTTTGGAGGAACTTAAGAATTATCTCGACGGACGGGAAGATTTTAACGTGTGCGCAGTGACGGGTAACGGCAATGCAGGGATTGAGTACATAGAACAGTACAAGCCTGATGTTGCCATACTCAACCTTGTGCTCAGCGGCAAGGACGGGTTTGCAGTACTCGACTACATAAGGGACAACCATCCCGAAGTACGCACAATCGTCGTTTCAAATTTTTCCGACGAAAGAATTATCAACTCAGCAATAGCGCACGGTGCAAAGTACTACTTTGTAAAACCCGTTGACCCGCGCAACATTGCGGAGAGGATAGAGGACATTCTTGCAGAGAACGCACTCGAGTACCGTTCAGCGGAAATACGTGCAAAGCGTAAAGTTACATCGGTGGACGAAAAGATAAGCAACATCTTTATATCAATAGGCATTCCGCCGCACATAAAGGGATATGCCTATCTGCGCGAGGGCATTAAGATGGCCATTGAAAACCCTGCTGTAATAAACAATGTTACCAAGGAGCTCTATCCCAACATAGGCAAGAAGTTCGATACTACGGCGAGCAAGGTGGAAAGGGCGATACGCCACGCGATAGAGGTTGCGTGGAACCGCGGAAGGGTAGACGCAATCAACGCCATTTTCGGCGTCCGCGTATATATAGGTAGCGAACGTCCTACAAACAGCGAATTCATAGCGCTGGTTGCAGATAAACTTATACTTGAGGAATTGCTCTGATTTTTGCGGCGCGGCAGAATTTTCTGCCGCGCCGCTTGCTTTTTGTAAATTCAATCCGTTTCAGCGCAATAACTTTCCGCAAAAACACTTGATTTTTTTTGTGCGGTATTATATAATTTAATGGCTTGCCGCTGTGGTGGAATTGGCAGACGCGATGGACTCAAAATCCATTGGTAGCGATACCATATCGGTTCGACCCCGATCAGCGGCACCACAAAATTCCCGTGCAAAACGCACGGGTCTTTTTTATGTTCAGATTTCCGATTTGTCCGCGGAATAGTTTTATTGCGATTGCAGAAAATTAAAAAAGGGGTTATGTTTTTGGTGCAGGTAATTACTCTCTGTACAGCAAAAGCAGCGCTTTTTAAATGAAAAAATATTTTTCTCTTTCTCTGCAGTTTATCGTAGTGCTGTGCGCTGCGCTCGGGGTCTCAATAAGCGCAATCTTTTCAGGTGCAAGCGCTATGGGCAGCGGAACGGTATTCCTGTATTTTACAATACAATCCAATATATGGATAGCCGCAATATGTCTTGTGTACTTTATTATCGGCACGGCAGAAGCCATAAGCGGCAGACCTTTCCATATTCCGCGCATTCTTTGGATTTTGAAATTTGTTTTCACCGTATCGATTACACTCACTGGAGCGGTATTCTGCCTTGTATTGGCGCCGCCTATGCCGGGTGCATTCCGCTCGGTTACAAACATCCTTACCCACGCAATAGTTCCCGCAGCAGCCATAGCCGACTTGTTTTTATGCGAGGCGGGGAAGGTAAGCTATAAATTTATCTTTTTTGCCTGTATTCCGCCCATACTGTATCTTTTATTTGTTTCTGTCGGGTATGCGCTCGGCTGGAATTTCGGCGGAGGGAATAACTACCCGTATTTTTTCCTCAACCTTGGCTCGCCCGCTGGCATATTCGGATTTGGCGACGGTATATACTTTATGGGCACTTTTTACTGGGTAATAGTGCTGCTTGCCTTTATTTCAGCCATAGCGGCAATATATGTGGCCATACTTAAATCGCATTCGGCACATAAAGTTCAGTACAGATAAAATCAGAAATGCGGCCGACTTTGAAACATTTATAAGTTTGCCGCATTTTTTTATTGCTTTAAACAATATTAAATGTTAAAATTTTAATATGAAAAAGTTAGTTCTCATAGACGGCAACAGTCTTTTAAACAGAGCATTCTACGCTACTCCCGTATTCTCGACCAAGGACGGGAGGCCTACCAACGCAATTTTTGGTTTTGTCAAACTTTTTTTAAAGATACTTTCCGATATAAAGCCCGACTACGTGGTTGTGGCCTTCGACCTCAAAGCGCCCACTTTCAGACATAAAATGTACGATGGCTACAAGGCCTCGCGCAAGGGTATGCCCGACGAGCTTGCCGCGCAGGTCGAGCCCCTTAAAAATCTGCTTTCGGAAATGAAGGTGGCAATGTGTTCAAAAGAGGGCGTGGAGGCAGACGATATAATAGGCACGCTCTCTAAAAAGGCGGGCGTACATTCATATATCTATACAGGCGACAGAGACAGCTATCAGCTTGTAGACGAGAATACCGACGTCTACTTTACAAAGCGCGGCGTTTCCGACCTTCTTAAACTCAACATTGAGAACTTTACTCAGGAGACCGGTCTTAAACCGCTTCAGATAATAGACTTAAAGTCGCTTATGGGCGACAAGTCTGACGATATCCCGGGCGTGGCAGGCGTAGGCGAAAAGACAGCCCGCTTGCTCATTGAAAAATACGGCTCGCTGGATGGCGTCTATGAGCACATAGACGAAATTAAGGGCGCGCTCAAAGACAAGCTGATAAACGGCAGAGATATGGCACAGCTCTCGTACAAGCTCGCCACGATAGACAGAGCGTGCGGAGTGGACGTCGACCTCGACGAATGTGCCGCACCCTACAAGTTTTCGCCTGCCGTTAAAAAGATGTTCAATGAATTTGAGTTTAAAAGCCTTGTAAAGGACGATTTGTTTGAAGGCTCTGACGCTGAACCCGCAGCCGACCAGACGACCTACCCCGAAACTTTGAACATCACCTCATTAAAGCAGTTTGAAGAGGAGGCAAAGGGCGTCTGCGTTTACTCGGTCTGCTTAATGAAAAACAGTCTGCATCTTTATTTTAATGCAAAGGAGTACATTGCAGAGTGCAGCGAGGATTTGTTCGGAGAGCACCTTCCTCACGAGCAGTTTACTGCGTTGCTTGAAAAGGTATTTTCTGACAGCAATAACACGGTAAAACTATTCGACTGTAAATCAGTCATGCACGAGGCTGAAAGCTGGGGCATAACCTTCGCCTGCAAATTTGAAGACCTTTCGCTCGCCGTCTATCTGTGCGGCGAGGCGGGAGGGGAAACGCTGAATGAACTGCTCGAAGGACATAATCTGAGCGCAGATTACCCGGCTTTTGCCATAGACAAACTTTTTGAAGAATACAGCACAAAGCTTGAACAGACGGGCTGCACCAAGCTGTATGAAGAGGTGGAAAAGCCGCTTGTCGGCGTTCTGTACGATATGGAAAAGGACGGCGTAAAGGTCAGCCGCGAGGCTCTATCTGCGCTCGGCAAGCAGTATACAGCCACAATTTCCTCGCTCTCGGAAGAAATTTACGCCGATTGCGGGTGCAATTTCAATATCAATTCACCCTCACAGCTCGGCGAAGTGCTGTTTGAAAAACTCGGTCTCAAGTCGGGCAAGAAAGGGAAGAACGGCAAGTATTCAACCAACGCAGAAATACTTGAAAAACTTGCAGAGGAAAACCCCGTTGCAGGCAAGGTGCTGAAATACAGGTTCTATCAGAAACTGCTCTCTACCTATGTAGACGGCCTAAGGCCTTATATCGACAAGAACGACACTATTCACACCACATACAATCAGACAATAACGGCTACGGGCAGACTTTCGAGCACAAACCCCAACCTTCAGAATATACCCATAAGAGAGGAAGAGGGGCGCGAGCTCAGAAAGGTATTCGTTCCGTCAGAGGGCAATCTGTTTATAGACGCCGATTACTCGCAGATAGAATTGAGGCTGCTTGCGCATTTTTCCGGCTGCAAGGAGCTTATCGAGGCATACAACGAGGGAAAGGACATACACGCAATAACAGCTTCGCAGGTGTTCGGCGTACCCGTGGAAGAGGTAACGCCCAAGATGCGCAGAGAGGCGAAGGCGGTCAACTTCGGAATAATTTACGGAATAAGCGAATTCGGACTTTCACGCAATCTCGGAATACCTTATTCAACCGCGAAGAGCTATATAGAAAAGTATTTTGAAACATACAGCGCGGTAAAGGACTATATGAATAAAAACGTGCAGTTTGCGCACGAGCACGGGTATGTTTCAACGCTTACGGGCAGACGGCGTTTTATTCCCGAACTGAAGTCAATAAACAACAATATCAGGCAGTTCGGTGAGCGCGCGGCAATGAATATGCCCTTGCAGGGCTCGAGTGCCGATATAATTAAAATAGCAATGATAAATGTGCATGAGAGGCTGAAAAAAGAGGGGCTCAAGGCAAGACTAATTCTTCAGGTGCATGACGAACTTGTAATAGACTGCCCCGAAAACGAGCTTGAAACGGCTTCGCAAATTCTTAAATGCGAAATGGAGAATGCTGTAAAACTCAGCGTTCCCCTTACGGTGGAAGTGAACAGCGGAAAAAACTGGTATGATGCAAAATAAAAAAATTTATGCCGTGACAGGCGGAATAGGCAGCGGCAAGACGGCGGTGTGCAGGATTTTGGCGGAGTTTGGATATCCGGTATTTTCTTGCGACGTCGTCTACGCCGAACTTACTCGCGGCGGGCAGCTTGTCGACCGACTAGAAGAGGTCTTCAAAGGCGTAAAAAACGCTGACGGGTCTTTGAATAGAAAAACATTATCGGCTAAAGTATTTGGTGATATTGATGCTTTAAATAAACTTAATTCTATAACGCACCCTGCCATAATGGACAGTCTTTTTGCGCGCGCAATGGCGGCGGAGGGCAGCATAGTTTTCTGTGAAGTGCCGCTGCTCTTTGAAAACGGATTTCAGAGCAGATTTGACGGCGTCATAGTAATAATGCGCAGCCTTGAAGAAAGGGTTAATTCGGTGATAGAACGCAGCGGATTGAAGCGTGCAGAGGTTACGAAACGTATAAATGCGCAGTTTGATTATCAGTCTGCCGACCTTTCAAAGTACTATGTAGTAGATAATGACGGTGACATGGCAGAGCTCACAAAAAAAGTTAAAAAAATTCTGCAAAAAATCATAAAAACAGCTTGACATAATCGGTTATTTATTATAGAATAAATTTCGCTTGTGAGCAAGAAAGCAAACAAGACGCACTCATGGCGGAATTGGCAGACGCGCAAGACTAAGGATCTTGTGGAGCGATCCATGCAGGTTCAACTCCTGTTGAGTGCACCAAGTCATAATAGCTTGAACTTCTTTACCATTAAAAGAATGTTCGGGCTATTTTGCTATATTGAGGAATTTAAAAAATTTCGAACATAAAAATAGCGGGCAGAGCGAAATTCGCTCTGCCCGCCTC